>JAFGNC010000428.1 GCA_016927175.1 Gammaproteobacteria bacterium
CTCACGTACTCCCGTGTACGCTGCGCTTTCGACCAGATTTTCGCCTTGCATCGCATCCACCACGGGGGCTGTGCAGAGCTTCCCTAGGGGTGGCGTCGACGCCGCGGCGCGCTGGGGCGGAACCCGCGCGGAAGGTCCGTCAGCTTGCGCCCTCGTCGACGACGGAATTGCGCAGCGTGCCGATCTGCGGCACCGAAACCTCGACCACGTCCCCGGCCTTCAGGTACTTCGGCGGGTCGAAGCGCGCACCGGCGCCGGTCGGCGTGCCGGTCGCGATCAGGTCCCCCGGCTTCAGCGGCATGAAGGTGGACGTGTAGGCAATCAGGCGCTCGAACGAGAACAACAGGTTCGATGTCCAGTCGTCCTGTCTGACCTCGCCGTTCACGCGGGTCGTCAGGTGCAGCCGGTCGTGGCGCTCGATCTCGTCCGTCGTGACCATCCACGGGCCCAGGCTGCCGGAGCGCTCGAAGTTCTTGCCGGGGGTGACGTTGAATTTCGCATGCCGCAGCCAGTCGCGTACGGAGCCCTCGTTCATCAGCGACAGCCCCGCGACGTGCCGCCACGCGTCGGCCTCCGGGATGCGGCGGCCGCCGCGGCCGATGACCAGCACGATCTCGCCCTCGTAGTCCAGCTGCTCCGACTCGGGCGGGCGCAGGATCGGCTCTCCGTGCGCCACGAGGCTCTCCGGAACGCGAAAAAACACGCTCGGGTACTTGGGCGGAGGCGTCGCGTCGCGATACTCCTCGTCGCGGTTACGGTAGTTGATGCCGATACAGATGATCTTGCCGGGGTCCGGCACCGTCGGGAGGAGCTGCACGTCGTCGAGCCGGTAATCGGCGTCGCGCGATGCGAGGGCTTTCGCGTCGTCGAGCTGCCCGCGCTCGAGCAGCCCCTTCAGCGTCGCCGTGCCGACGTGCGCGCCGACGTCGACGATGCCGTCCTCCCGGACCAGACCGCAGCGGGATTCGCCCCCGGCGGTGAAGCTCAGAAGGCGCATCAGCCCTCCGCCGCGAGCGGCAGGCCCGCGCGCTCGAGCACTTCGTCGAGCTTCGCCGCCAGCTCCTCCGTTGCCGGCGCCATCGGCAGCCGGTGCTCGTTCCTCGGAATGATTCCGCAGCGCATCATCATGTATTTCATCGGGATCGGGTTCGTGTCGTAAAAGACCGCCTTGTTGATCTCGAGCAGCGCGTCGTGCAGCGCCCGCGCGCGCGCCAGATCGCCGGCCTCTACCGCGTCGCTGAGCTCCGCGAGCGCCCGCGGCCTCAGGTTTCCGACCGCATTCATGAGCCCGCAGGCACCGACGGCCATCATCGGGAAGCTGAGCTCCTCGAGACCCACGAAGATCCGGAACTCGGGCCCGAAGGCGTGCAGGCATTCCGACACGAAACCGAGGTCGTTGACCGCATGCTTCATGCCGACGAAATGCGCGGATCCGCTGCGGATCGCCTTCAGGGTGTCGAGCGTGACGCTGACGGCAGTACGGCCGGGGATGTGGTAGATCATCCACGGCGTCTCGATCTTCGCCGTCAGCTCGAGATAGTACCGGACGAGGCCCCGCTGCGGCGGACGGATGTAGTAAGGCGTCACGATCAGCAGCGCGTCGGCGCCGGCCTCGACCGCATGCTCGGTCAGCTCGGCGCTTTCGGCCAGCGACTGCGAGCCGGTCGCGGCGACGACGGTGATGCGGCCCGCGACGGTCTCGACGGCGACCGACACCAGACGGTTACGCTCTGCCACGGTCAGGGTCGAGGGTTCCGACGTCGTGCCGTTGACGAGGATGCCGTGAGAACCCTCGGCGATCTGGAATTCGATCAGCCGGGCGTAGGCGTCGTAGTCGACTTCACCGTTCCTGAATGGCGTAATGAGCGGTGGGATCGATCCGCGCAGTCGTTGCAGTGTGCTCATATTAGATTAGCATGTTAATTTCGCCGTACGGAGTCAACACGTGGCCTCTCCGCCATGCCTCACCTGATTATCGAATATTCGTCGAACCTTGAAAGCCGCATCGATCTCGACGGCCTCATGGACCGTCTGCACGCGGCGGCTCTGGAGACCGGCGTCTTTCCGATCGGCGGGCTCCGGGTCCGCGCGCACGCGGCCGAGCATTATCGGATCGCGGACAATCACCCGGACAACGGTTTTGTGCACGTCACGGCGCTGATCGGCCACGGCCGGCCGCTCGACGTGCGGCAGCAGGCCGGGCAGCACCTGTTCGACGTGCTGACGGAGCATCTGGAGGGGCTGTACCGGCAGGCTCCGCTGGCCGTTTCGTTCAACGTCCAGGAGTTTCACCCGGACCTGAACTTCAAGCGCAACAACCTGCACGAGTACGTCGTCGCGCGGCGCGAGGCGGGGCACGAAATCGACGATGCGGACGTCGCGACCGAGGTTGGCGGCAAGCGGACCGTGACGAAGAAGCCGCGCCAGGCGTGAGCTGCAGTTCCGCGCGCCGCGCGCCGCGGCTCCGGGCCCGGAAGAGCGGGCCGCATCGGCAATTCCCGGAAGAGACGAAGAAATGAGTGAACGGCTTCGAGAGAACGAGAGCAAGGCGGAGCGGTACCTGCAACGGTTTCGGGGCGCGACGCTGGAGCATTTCATAGACGGCGAGCGCCGCCGGAGTCTGTCCCGACAGACTTTCGAGAACCGCACGCCGATCGACGGCAGCGTGCTGAACAGCGTCGCCGCCGGCGACGCGCGCGACGTCGACGCGGCCGCGCAAGCCGCAGCGCGCGCGTTCGGCACGTGGAAGGACACGGACGGCGCCGAGCGCAAGCGGATCCTGCACCGCATCGCCGATGCGATCGAGGCGCGGGGCGAGGAGATCGCGCTCGTCGAGTCGACCGATACGGGACAGCCGATTCGTTTCATGGCCGCGGCCGCGAAGCGCAGCGCTGCGAACTTCCGGTTCTTCGCCGACAAGGCGCCGGAAGCAGCCAACGGGCTGTCGCTGCCGGCCCGCGAGCACGTCAATTACACGCAGCGCCAGCCGATCGGCCCGGTCGGCGTGATCACGCCGTGGAATACGCCGTTCATGCTCGCGACGTGGAAGATCGCGCCGGCGCTCGCGGCCGGCTGCACGGTCGTGCACAAGCCGGCCGAGTGGAGCCCGCTGACGGCGGCGCTGCTCGCGGAGATCTGCGCGGAGGCGGGGCTGCCGACAGGCGTGCTGAATACCGTCCACGGTTTCGGCGAGACGGCCGGCAAGGCGCTGACGGAGCATGACGCGATCAAGGCGATTGCGTTCGTCGGCGAGTCCGCCACGGGGAGTCTGATCATGGCGCAGGGCGCGCCGACGCTGAAGCGCGTCCACTTCGAGCTCGGCGGCAAGAATGCCGTCGTCGTCTTCGACGATGCGGATCTCGACCGCGCCCTCGACGCCGTCG
The DNA here is from genome assembly GCA_016927175.1 of Gammaproteobacteria bacterium. GTDB lineage: Bacteria > Pseudomonadota > Gammaproteobacteria > Steroidobacterales > Rariloculaceae > ZC4RG20. The sequence continues at coordinate 3,384 of JAFGNC010000428.1, forward strand.
TGTTCATGATCTACAGCCTGAACGGCGAACGCTGCACGTCGTCGAGCCGGCTGCTCGTGCAGCGCTCGATTCACGACGAGCTCGTCGAGCGGGTAGTCGCGCGCGCGAAGCGCGTGCGCGTCGGCCATCCGCTCGACCCGGACACCGAGCTCGGCCCGCTAATCCACCCGAGCCACGTGGACAAGGTCGTCGGCTACTTCGAGGTCGCGAAGAGTGAAAACGTGCGCGTCCCGATCGGCGGCCGCCGCGCCGATCTCGGCGCGAACTACGTCGAGCCGACGGTCTTCGCCGGCGCATCGGCGGCGCTGCGGGTCGCGCAGGAGGAAATCTTCGGGCCCGTGCTGACGGTGATCCCGTTCGACGACGAGGCGCAGGCCATCGAGATCGCGAACGGTGTCAGGTACGGGCTCGCGGGGTACGTGTGGACGGGGGACGCCGGGCGGGCGCACCGGATGGCGCGCGCGCTCGACGTCGGCATGGTATGGGTCAACTCGGAGAACAACCGGCATCTGCCGTCGCCTTTCGGCGGCATGAAGGCGAGCGGCATCGGGCGCGACGGGGGCGATTACAGCTTCGATTTCTACATGGAAACGAAGAACGTCTGCGTCGCATTGGGCACTCACCGCGTCCCGTCACTAGGTCGCGGCTGACGCCTGGTTCCGCGGTCGCCTGTGTCTCTGATTTGAGGTTGGCGGTGGCGGAGCCGCGGGCGCAACAGGCTTTTTCGGGACCGCCGTGAATACGTCCCTGCAGGCTCGCTCGCGCGCGTCCGTGCGCGCGAGCGTCCCGAAAAGCCTGTTGCGCCCGCAGCCCCACACACGCGCGAGCCTCCGCTACGCGAGAAGGCAGTCAGGACCGGCAGACGCACAGTAGGATCGAAGGAAGAGAAACGAAGGCGCGACCAATGAGTCTTTATTACGTACAGAAGCTGTTGTACCAGCTGAATCGCGATCCGGCGATCCGCAAGCGCTTCGAAGAGAGCCGCGACGACCTGCTGGCCGAGTATCAGCTGACCGACGAGGAGCGCGATGCGATCGTCGACGGCGATATCGGCCTGCTGTACGTCATGGGCGTCAACGGCCAGCTGCTGATGCACTACGCCGCGCTGATCGGCCAGGAGTGGGACCAGTACATCAACGCCATGAAAGAAGGCGTCGAAAAGCACGGCCCCGTACGCGAAGGCCTTTATACCCTGCTGGAGGACAGAAGCCGATGAGCCTCGTATTCGCCGGCGTCTGCAGTCACGCGCCCGGCATCACCGGCCGCGCCCACCGCGCGGATCCCGCCGTTCGCGACGCGTTCTACGCGAAGCTCGGCGAGATGCGCGAGCGGCTCGAGGCTGCGCGCCCGGATGCGCTGATCATCGTCGCGGCCGAGCACTTCGCGAACTTCTTCATGAACAACATGCCCGCCTACTGCATGGGCATGGCCGAGAGCTACGAAGGCCCGATCGAGGACGAGGAGTGGCTCGGGATCCGGCACACGACCGTGCCGGGCGACTCCGACCTGTCGCGCCGGATCATCGAGTCGATGATGGGCGACATCGACCTCGCCTACGCCGAGGAGTGGAAGTTCGACCACGGCATCATGGTGCCCCTCAACTTCCTGACCCCGCGTTATGACCTGCCGGTCATCCCGGTCAACGTGAACTGCCAGGGGCCGCCGCTGACGCCGCTGCCGCGCGCGTACGAGTTCGGCCGCGTGCTGCGCCGTGCCTGCGACGCGCAGGCCGAGCGCATCGCGCTCGTCGGCACCGGCGGCATCTCGCACTGGCCCGCGACGCCGAACTCCGGCGTCATCAACGAGGCGTGGGACCGCGATTTCCTGGAGCGCTTCGTCGCGAACGACCGCGAGCGGCTGATCGCCTATACGGACGCCGAAACCTTCCGCGACGCCGGGCAGGGCGGCTTCGAGATCCGCACGTTCATCACCGTCGCCGGCGCGACCGAAGGCTCGACCGGCGAGCTGATGTTCTACGCGCCGATCCCGATTTTCGCCGTCGGCTGCACCGTCGCGACGATGAACCTCGCCTAGCCCGCCGCGGGCGCCGCGGCAGGAGCGAGCGTTGTCGGATTTCCCACAGCCCGCCGGGGCCGGCGCGCGTTTCTCCGTGCTGATCCGCCGGCACCAAAAAAACCGAGTCCCGCACCTGCCGCCGGCGCCTGTCAGACAAAGCGCGAAAACCCCGAGCTCGGCATCTGCCAAGGGCCCGGCACCTGCCGGAGACCCTGCGCCTGCCAGAGGTCCGGCACCTGTCAGAGACCGAACAGCCGCGCGGCGTTACCGCCGCGTATCCTGCGCGCCGCGGCCGACGGCAGCGTGTCCACCCGGGCCAGGCAGCCCTCCATGTCGCCGATGTTGTGCGGGTAGTCCGAGCCGTACAGCACGCGCTCGTCCGAGCCCGCGACCTCGATGCACAGGTGGAGCGCGGCCGGCGAGTACAGCACGGCGTCGTACCAGATCCGTTTCAGATACTCGCTCGGCGGCGTCTCGACGACCTCGCGGCAGGCCGGCAGCTTCTCGTGGCAGCGGTCGAGCCGCGCGGCGAGGTACGGCAGCGTGCCGCCGCCGTGCGACGCGATCAGCTTCAGGCTCGGGTAGCGGTCGAAGAAGCCGTCGAAGATCATCCGCGAGATCGCGAGCGTCGTGTCGAACGTGAAGCCGACCGGCGGCACGAGGCCGTAGCGGTCCATGCCCATCTCCTGCACGCCCTGCGGCGCCGCTGGGTGCACGAGCACGGGCAGTGCGCGCTCGTCGATCGCCCGCCAGACCGGCGCGAACGCGGGGTCGGTCAGGCTGACACCGTCGATGTTCGCGATGACCATGACGCCGACCGCGCCGAGGCCGAGCGCCCGCTCGAGCTCCTCGAGCGCGAGCCGCTCGTGCTGCCACGGCAGCGACGCCAGCCACCTGATGCGGTCGGGCCGCAGTCGCTGCTGCTCCGCCATCGAGTCGTTGACGATCCGTGCGGCCTTCAGGCTGACGTCGGCGTCTCCGAAATATGCGTTCGGACAGGTCAGCGACACGATCGCCACGTCGACGCCGGCGCGGTCCATGTCGGCGATGCGCAGGTCGTAGTCCCACATCGGCTCGGTCAGGGTCATGAACGGCGCGTCCCACATGCGGATCGTGCGCTCGCCCGCCGCGTTCGTGCCCGGCCGGTATTTCGGGGCGCCGTGCGCGGCGAGCAGGTCCAGGTATTCGCGGGTCAGCATATGCGTATGTACGTCGATGACGGTCACTCGAGCCTCCGAATCGACCGCGGAATATGGGAGTCGAAGCCATTCCCGCGGCCGCAGCGTCCGGTTACCACGGTCGCGGCGGGAAAGCGCCCGACCCCTCTTTCGGCCCGCGCGCTGCGGCAACGCGGGACCGGGAGCGGGTATGATACGCGCGTGTCCCGATCACCCCCGCTCGATGAGTGTCCTTGATGGCCGACGGCGCATCGCCGCCGCCCGTCGCGGCGCGGCAGGAACGGATCGTGATCGGCTGGCGCGAATGGGTGCGCCTGCCCGACCTCGGGCTCGAGGTCAAGGCGAAGGTGGACACCGGCGCGCGGACGTCGGCCCTGCACGCCTTCGAGATCGAGACTTTCGTCAGGGACGGCGCCGACTGGGCCAGGTTCAGGGTGCATCCCGACCAGTTCCGCACGGATCGGGAAGTCGTCTGCGAGGCGCCGATCAAGGACGAGCGCACCGTCACTGACTCCGGAGGACGGCGCGAGCAGCGCTACGTCATCGAGTCGACGCTGGAGCTCGGCGCGCGCGCGTGGCCCGTGGAGATCACGCTGACGGCGCGCGACGATCTTCGTTTCCGGATGCTGCTCGGCAGGACCGCGATCGTGCGCCGCGCAATCGTGGACCCGGCGAGGTCCTATGTCACCCGACCGTCCCCCCGAAGAAGCAGAAGAACGGCCCGAACATGAGAATCGCGATCCTGTCCCGCAACAAGAATCTCTATTCGACGCGCCGGCTCAAGGAGGCCGGGAAGGCCCGCGGCCACGACATGCTCGTGATCAATCCGCTGCGCTGCTACATGAACATCGCGAGCTACAAGCCGACGGTGCACTTCAACGGCGAGGCGATCGACAACCTCGACGCCGTGATCCCGCGCATCGGCGCGTCCATCACGTTCTACGGCACGGCCGTGGTGCGGCAGTTCGAGATGATGGGCGTCTTCTCGCTGAACGAGTCCGTCGCGATCTCCCGCTCGCGCGACAAGCTGCGCTCGATGCAGCTGCTGTCGCGGCGCGGCATCGGGCTGCCGGTCACGGGCTTCGCCAGCTCTCCGGACGACACGGACGACCTGTTGAACCTGGTCGGCGGCGCGCCTGTCGTCGTCAAACTGCTGCAGGGCACGCAGGGCAAGGGAGTCGTGCTCGCCGAGACGCGCAAGGCGGCCGAGAGCGTGATCGACGCGTTCCGGGGGCTTTCGGCGCACTTCCTCGTGCAGGAGTTCGTCAAGGAGGCGGGCGGCGCGGACATCCGCTGCTTCGTGATCGGGGACAAGGTGGTCGCCGCCATGCGGCGGCAGGCGCCGGAAGGGGAGTTCCGCTCGAACCTGCACCGCGGCGGTGCCGCGGAGGTCGTCAAGATCACGCCGGAGGAGCGCGCCACGGCCGTGCGTGCTGCGCGCATCGTCGGGCTGAACGTGTCCGGCGTCGACATCCTGAGGTCGAAGAACGGCCCGGTCGTCATCGAGGTGAACTCCTCTCCGGGCCTCGAAGGCATCGAGCAGGCGAGCGGTAAGGACGTCGCGGGCCTGATCATCCAGTACATCGAGAAGAACGCGCAGGCCGGCCGCACGCGGACGAAAGGCCGCGGATGAGCGCGCTCAGGCTCCTCGTGCTTGCGATCAACGCCGCGGCCGGCGTGGCGGTCCTGCTGATCGGCTTCGTGGCGCTCGTGGTCAGCAGCGAGACGGGCTCGGCCCGCATCGCCGGTCATGCGCTCGATCGCATGCCGGTCGAGATCGCCGTCGGCGGCATCGACGGCACGCTGGCGGGCGGACTCGTGCTCGAGGACGTGACGCTTGCGGCCCGGGCCGGGATCGGAAAGGCCGAGCGGGCCCTGTTGTATTTCAGCGCGAGCAGCTTCTTCGCCCGCGCCGCCGTGCTGAACCGGATCGAGCTGCGGGACGTCGTATGGATGCCTGCGGCGGCGGGCGCTGACGGCGCCGCGGCGGCCGCGCGCCCGCACCGCCCGGGCGCGCCGCTGCCGATCGTCGTGCGGGACGCCGCGGCGAACGCGCTGACCCTAAGCGGCCCGGGCGGGGAGCTGAGGCTGCACGGGCTTCGGGCGTCGGGCCGCTGGGTCGGCCGCCGGCTCGTCGTCGACGAGTTCCGCGGCGACAGCACGGGCGTCGCGCTGACCGGCCGCGGGGAGGTCGATTGGGCGGGAGGGGTGTCGCTGCGCGCCGACTTGAACTGGGCGGGCCGCTCGGCGGGAGAGCATGCGGCCGGTTATCTCAGCGTGGACGGCACGCTGCCGACGCTGGAGCTGCGCCACGAGCTGTTGTCCCCGGCCGAATTGAACCTTCGAGCCGACGCCGCCGTCGGCGAAGGCCCGGTGCTCGAGCTCGACCCGCTTGCGCTCGACACGGATCGGGGTACGCTGACGGGCAGAGGCCGTCTGGCACTCGACACCACGGCGTGGGAGCTGACGCTGGACGCGCGCGGCGAAAGCTCGTCCGCGCCGCTGCCGGAAGCCGGCGGCGGCCGGCTGCGTTTCTCCGGGCAGCTGCTGCCGCGTCCCGAATGGCGGCGGCTGCCGTCGAGCGCTGCCGCGGGCGGCTGATGCTCGACACGGTGTCGCCGACGAGCGATACGACCCACCGGCAGGGCGGCAACGGCGCCGCCCGGCCTCTATATTTTTTTGATTCGCGCGGAACGGAAGCCATGAGAAACACGGTATTTTCACTGCAGGTGCATCCTCGCCTGCCGGAAGCGATCGACCGGCTCGAAGAGCTCGCGTCGAATTTCTGGTTCAGCTGGAATCCGGCGGCGCGCTGGCTGTTCAGCCGGCTCGACGAGAGCCTGTGGCGCCGGACGGACAACAACCCCAAGCTGTTCCTGCGCTGCGTGGACCAGGGCATCCTCGAGCGCGCGGCCGACGACGAGGCCTTCGTCAGCGCCTACCGCAAAGTCATGATCGAGTTCGACGCCTACGTCGAGCAGGGGCCGCAGCCGTACAAGCCCGGCGCGCTCGGGCAGGACGACCTCGTGGCGTATTTCTGCGCCGAGTACGGCTTCCACGAGAGCTTTCCGATCTACTCCGGCGGCCTCGGCATCCTGGCGGGCGACCACTGCAAGACCGCCAGCGACATGCGCCTGCCGTTCGTCGCCGTCGGCCTGCTGTACCGCCAGGGGTACTTCAACCAGCACATCGACCGGCACGGCCAGCAGATCCCCGAGTACATCCACATCGACCCGGAGCACACGCCGCTGCGCGTCGTGACGGACGATGCGGGCGAGCCGGTGCACGTCACGTGCCCGTTCCCCGACCGCTCGATCGCGATCCGCGTCTGGCGCGCGGACGTCGGCCGGGTGCCGATCCTGCTGCTCGACACGGACGTCGGGGAGAACGTCGAGGCGGACCGCCGTATCACGCATGTGCTGTACGGCGGCGACCGGAGCCTGCGGCTGCAGCAGGAGGCGGTGCTCGGCATCGGGGGCGTGCGAGCGCTGCGCGCCGCGGGTTTCGCGCCGACGGTCTGGCACATCAACGAAGGTCATGCCGCATTCATGATCATCGAGCGGGTGCGGGAGCTGACGGTTCAGGGCATGCCGTTCGCCGTCGCGCTCGAGGCCGTCGCGGCCGATTCGGTCTTCACGACGCACACGCCGGTCGCTGCGGGTCACGACGCGTTTTCGGCCGACCTGATCGCGAAGCACTTCCACAGCCATTTGCCGGAGCTCGGTATCACGGAGCAGGAGCTGCTCGAGCTCGGCCGCAACTCGGGCGAGGAGGACTTCAACATGACCCATCTGGCGCTGAACGGCACGCGGGCCGTCAACGGCGTCAGCCGGATTCACGGGCGCGTGTCGTCCGAGCTCTGCGGCAGTGCGTGGCCCGACGTGCCGCCGCTCGAGAACCCCGTCGGCTACGTGACCAACGGCATTCACGTGCCGAGCTTCATGCGCCAGGCCTGGGTCGATCTGCTGGATCAGCACCTGGGGCCGGGCTGGCATCAGAAGATGCTGGACAGGACGTCGATGGAGCAGATCCTCGACATACCGGACGATCGCTTCTGGGGCACGAACCAGCGAGTGAAGTCCGAGATGCTGCACGTGCTGAGGCTGCGCCTCGCTCGCCAGCATACGCGTAACGGCCTGAGCGAAGCGCACATCCACCGGCTGAGCCAGCTGGTACACCCGGACGACCCGAACGTGCTGACGATCGGCTTCGCGCGCCGCTTCGCAACATACAAGCGCGCGACGCTGCTGTTCAGCGACCTGCGCTGGCTCGAGCAGATCGTCTGCAACGAGGATCGGCCGGTGCTGTTCATCTTCGCGGGCAAGGCGCACCCTGCCGACGAGCCGGGGCCATGGGTGATGCGCGAGATCCAGAGGATCTCGAGTCAGCCGCCGTTCCTCGGCAAGGTGCTGCTGCTCGAGGGTTACGATGCGGGACTCAGCCGCTCGCTGACGTCCGGCGTCGACATCTGGCTCAACACGCCGATCTACCCGTTCGAGGCGAGCGGCACGTCCGGCATGAAGGCCGCGATCAACGGCACCGTGAACCTGAGCGTGCTCGACGGCTGGTGGGCCGAGGGCTACGACGGCGAGAACGGCTGGGGTATCCCGCCGTCGATCGACCACGAGGACGCGGCGGAGCGCGACCGGCAGGATGCCGTCGCGCTGTACGAGATCCTGCAGGACGAGGTGCTGCCGCTGTATTACGAACGCGACCCGAAGCTCGGGTACTCGCCGAAATGGGTCGAGAAGTGCAAGCGCTCGATGGCGTCCGTGCTGCCGCGGTTCAACAGCCAGCGCGTCATGCACGATTACGCGCGCCTGTACTACGGGCCCGCGGCGAAACAGGGGCGGGCGGTCGTGGCCGAAGACCACAGGCTCGCGAAGGAGCTCGCCGATTGGAAAGCGCGTGTGCGAGCCCGCTGGCCCGGCGTGCAGCTGCATTCCGTCGATCCGGGGCCCGAAGTGATCGACTTCGACGAGGACGCGAGGATCGAGGTCGACGTCACGCTGAACGGGCTGCGACCGGAGGACGTGCGTGTCGAATGCGTGCTGCACCGGCGGCTGTGCTCGGAGCTGACGGTGCCCGTGCAGGGTTACGCCGACGACCGCCGGCCGCAGAACGGGCTCACCTACATCGGCGACGAGATGGCAGCGGTCTGGCCCTTCGAGCCGCAGGAGGGCCAGCACGGCGACGTGTGCCGCTACCGTCTGAAGTACCGGCCGCCCTGGGCCGGTGCGCTGTCGTACGAGATCCGCGCCGTTCCGCGTCATCCGGCGCTGTCCCACACCTACGAGCTCGGGCTCATGCGCTGGCTTTGATGGCGGCGCGGCCCCGGCACCCTTCCCACGCTCTGCGGTTGCGCGGCGCCGGCCCGAGCCGGCCGCCGCCGCGGCCCGCCGCCCTTCCCGCACGCTAGCCGATGCGGCGGCATTGGCAGATCGGCCCCGGCAGGCGCCTGCCGGGCGGCGCGACGCCCGGCCCCGCCGGCGTCAACTTCTCGCTGTTCAGCCGCAACGCGACGCGCGTCTGGCTCGTGCTGTACGCGGACGAGACCTCTGCGGAGCCGCTCGACGTGATCGAGCTCGATCCGCGCGTGAACCGGACGTTCTTCTTCTGGCACGTGTTCGTGCGCGGCGCGCGTCCCGGGCTGTACTACACGTGGAAGGTGGACGGGCCGGACGATCCCGCCGCGGGGTTCCGCTTCGACCCGCAGCGCGAGCTGCTCGATCCGTGGGCGCGCGAGGTCAGCGCCGCGGCATGGGACCGCGACGCGAACCGGCACGAGGGCCGCACCGCGATACGCGGCCGCATCGTGCCGGAGGACGACTACGACTGGGAAGGCGACAAGCCGCTGCGGATCCCGCTGGAGGACACGGTCATCTACGAGATGCACGTGCGCGGCTTCACGCGGCACGCTTCCGCTTCCGTGCAGCACCCCGGGACGTACCGCGGGCTGATCGAGAAAATCCCTCATCTCGTCGAGCTCGGCGTCACGCACGTGGAGCTGCTGCCGGTCATGGCGTTCGACGAGCAGGATCTGCCGCCCGCAGCGGCGAAACGGGGGCTCTGCAACTACTGGGGCTACAGCCCTTACGGCTTTTTCGCTCCGCATCCGCGCTTCGCGGCCTCCGCCGGGGACGAGCGGAACGAGTTCCGCGATCTGGTCAAGGCGCTGCACCGGGCCGGCATCGGCGTGATTCTCGACGTCGTGCTGAACCACACGGCCGAGGGCGGCGAGGACGGGCCGGTCATCTCGTTCAAGGGCTTCGGCAACGAGTTCTTCTATCACCTCGATCCGGAGGACCGGCGCCGCTACCGCGACTTCAGCGGCTGCGGCAACGCGATCAACTGCAACCACCCGCTGGTCGCGCGGTTTCTGCTGCAGTGCCTCGAATTCTGGGCGCGCGACATGCACGTCGACGGCTTCCGGCTCGATCTCGCGAGCGTGCTGTCGCGCGGCGAGGACGGCGAGCCGATGTATCACGCGCCGGTCCTGTGGAGCATCGAGTTCTCCGACGTGCTGGGGCCGGCACGGCTGATCGCCGAGGCCTGGGACGCTGCGGGCCTGTACCAGGTCGGGGACTTTCCCGGCTTTCGCTGGCTCGAGTGGAACGGCCAGTACCGCGATACGATGCGCCGTTTCCTGCGCGGGGAGCCCGGTCTGCTCGGCGACGTCGCAACGCGTCTGACGGGCAGCAGCGACCTCTACGGCGACGGCCGCCGTCCCACCAACAGCGTCAACTTCGTGACCTGCCACGACGGCTTCACGCTGTGGGATCTCGTCAGCTACGACCGCAAGCACAACGAGGCGAACGGCGAGAAGAACCGCGACGGCGGCAACCACGACTTCAGCTGGAACTCCGGCGCCGAAGGGCCGACGCGGGACCCGGCCGTGAACCGGCTGCGGGAGCAGCGCGCCCGTAACTTCGTGGCGCTGCTGATGCTGAGTCAGGGCGTGCCGATGCTGCTTGCAGGCGACGAGCTGCTGCGCACGCAGCGGGGCAACAACAACGCCTACTGCCAGGACAACGAGATCAGCTGGCTCGACTGGACGGCCGGCGAGGGCCGCGCCGCGATGCTGCGCTTCACGCGCGAGATGATCGCGCTGCGCAGGCGTCACCGCTGTCTGCGCCGCTCGACCTTCATCGAGCCGGACGTCGACGGCCCCGGCGGTATCCGCTGGTACGGCGCGAACGGCGAGCCGCCGGACTGGCACGATCCGCACGCGCGGGTGCTCGCGTTGACGCTGGCCGGTCTCGACGCGGCCGAGCCGTCCCTGCACGTGATGATCAATATGTCCGGCGGCACGCTGGAGCTGCCGCTGCCGTCTCCGCCCGGCGCTGCGGACGGCGGATGGCGGCGCGTCGTCGACACGTCGCTGCCCGCCCCGCACGACATCGTTTCGCCGGACGCCGCGTCGACGCTCGCGGCATCGTCCTATCCCGTGGCGCCGCTCACCGTCGCCGTCTTCGAGTCGCAGGGGCGCTGATTCGCGGATAGGAGGGCATCGTCGAGGTTCTGCCCGGCGGCGTCGCTTTGTCCGCGGCTTCGCTTGCCGCGTATACTGCAAGGCAATGGCAGGAGCGCGTCGTCAATGAGGCCGAGGCCGAGGGCCGTCCACCGAGTCGTCAGTCAGCTCACGCGACGAACGATGGCAGTCATCATGGCGGGCGGCCGCGGGCAGCGGCTGATGCAGATGACGGACAACCGCGCCAAGCCCGCGACGCCGTTCGGCGGGAAGTACCGGATCATCGACTTTTCGCTGTCGAACTGCGTCAACTCCGGCATTCGCCAGATCCTGATCCTGACGCAGTACAAGGCGCACTCGCTGATTCAGCACGTGCGCCGAGGCTGGGGCTACCTGCACGGCGAGCTCGGCGAGTTCATCGACATCGTGCCGGCGCAGCAGCAGCACGGCGAGTGGTGGTATCGCGGTACCGCCGACGCCGTCTACCAGAATCTCGACATCATCGACCAGCACCGGCCCGAGACGGTGCTGGTGCTTGCGGGCGACCACGTCTACAAGATGGACTACGGGCCGTTGATCGCGTTCCACAAGGAGAGCCGCGCGGACCTGACGATCGGCGGCGTGCAGGTGCCGATCGCCGAGGCCCACGAGTTCGGCGTCATGAGCGTCGACCCGAGCCATCGCGTCGTATCGTTCGACGAGAAGCCCGCCGAGCCGACCCCGATGCCCGGCCGCGAAGGCGTCGCGCTCGCGTCAATGGGCATCTATGTCATCGAGGTCGACTTCCTGCGGAAGCGGCTCGAGCAGGACGCCGCGGACCTGAACTCCGGGCACGACTTCGGCCGTAACATCATCCCGAAGGCCATCGCCGACAGCCGCGTCTTCGCGTATCCGTTCCAGGACATCGAGACCAAGGCGCAGGCATACTGGCGCGACGTCGGCACCGTCGACGCATACTACCGTGCGAACCTCGAGCTCGTGCACGTGCAGCCGGAGCTGAATCTGTACGACGAGGCCTGGCCGATCTGGACCTATCAGGAGCAGGTCCCGAGCGCTAAATTCGTGCTGGACGAGGACGGCCGGCGCGGCAGCGCGATCAACTCGATGGTGGCGGGCGGCTGCATCGTATCGGGCGCCCTGGTCAGGGAATCGCTGCTGTTCGTCAACGTCACCGTGGACGAAGGCTCGGTCGTGCACCGGTCCGTCGTGCTGCCGCACGTGACGATCGGCAGGAGCTGCTATATCTCCGGCGCGATCATCGACGAGGGAAGCGTCGTGCCGCACGGCACCGTGATCGGCCGCGATCTCGCGGAGGACCGCCGCCGCTTTCACGTCACGGAAGGCGGCGTCATTCTGGTCACGCGCGAGATGCTCGCGGCGCAGCGACGGCAGGCCGCAGGCGAGGCCTGAGCGATCACAGGGAGGCGAGGGCGCGCCGCGCCCGGTGAACATTCGATGAGCGAAGTTCTGGTTCGGCGCCGCGCCGGCGTTCTGCTGCATCCGACGTCGCTGCCGGGGCCGGGCGCGACCGGAGGCCTCGGAGAGGACGCGTACCGCTTCGTCGACTTCCTGTGCGACGGCGGCTTCACGGTATGGCAAACGCTGCCGCTCGGGCCGGCCGACGCTCACGGCTCGCCGTACCGCCTGCAGTCGACGTATGCGGGCGATCATCGCCTGATCGATGCTCGGCGCCTGGCGCTGCACGACGAGCTGCCGCGGCGGATGGATTTCGGCGCGGTGCACGACCGGCCGCTCGACGCTTTCGAGTCGTTCTCGACGCATGCCGACGCCGCGCAGACGAGCGCGTTCGCCGCTTTCATGCGGCGCGACCGCAAGTGGCTGCTGCCTTACGGCCTGTTCGAGCTGTGCCGGCGCCGTTTCGGCGGCGCGCCGTGGTGGGAGTGGCCGCAAGAGCATCGCCGCCCGCATTCACAGGCGCTCGCGTCGCTGCTCGCGGCGGACAAGCGTTGGTTCCGCGCCGTCGCGTTCAGGCAGTACCTGTTCGAGCTGCTGTGGTCGGCGCTCAAGCGTTACGCGAACGGCCGGGGCGTTTTCCTGTTCGGCGATCTGCCTTTCTATCTCGACCTGAACAGCGCGGACGTCTGGTGGGAGCCGCAGCTGTTCCGTCTCGATCAGCAGGATCGGCCCGTCGCCGTGTCCGGCGTGCCGCCCGACTACTTCAACGAGAACGGGCAGCTCTGGGGGAACCCGCTGTACGACTGGGACGCGCTCGAGCGGTCGGGGTTCGACTGGTGGGTCAGGCGCTTCGAGCTGCAGCTCGAGCGGTTCGACCTGCTGCGTATCGATCATTTCCGCGCGCTCGAATCCTTCTGGGAGGTGCCGCGGGATGCGGCGACGGCGAAGGAAGGGCGCTGGCACCAGGCGCCCGGCGCGGCGCTGCTGACGGCGCTCCGCGAGCGTCTCGGCGACGTCCCGCTGGTCGCCGAGGATCTCGGGCTGATTACGGACGAGGTGCGCGAGCTCAGGGATCGATTCGGCCTGCCGGGCATGGTCGTGCTGCAGTTCGCGTTCGACGGCCTGCCGGACAATCCGCACGAACCGGCACGGCATCGGCGCAATGCCGTCGTCTACACCGGCACGCACGACAACAACACGGCGGCCGGCTGGCTCGCCGGCATCGACGACGACACGCGGCGGCGCATCGAGCAGGCTTTCGGCCATTCCGATCAGCGCGTGCCGCAGGAGCTGATCGAAGCCGCTTACGCATCGGCCGCGCAGCTCGCGATCGTACCGCTGCAGGATCTGATGGGGCTCGGCGCCGACGCGCGCATGAACACGCCCGGCACGACGGAAGGCAACTGGAGCTGGCGGTTCAGCTGGTCCGATCTCGATCCGGAGGTTGCCGTGGCCGCCCGGCGTCGCGCGGAGCGTTACGAGCGGGCGCCGGCGCTTCGGTCGGTGTCGCAGGCCGCCTGCGGCGCGCCCGCGGCGCAGCTCTAGCGGGCGTCCTTGGCGTCCTTGGCGTCCGCCGTCGCCGCGGCCGCCCCGCCGGGCGCCGGCTGGCCGAGGAGCTCCCGGTACAGCGCCTCGTACGGCTCCGCCTGCCGGGCCCACGAGAAATCCGCGCGCATGCCGTTGTCCACGAGCCGGCGCCACGCGTGCGCATCGGCGTACCAGAGGAGCGCAGTCGTAAGACCCCAGATCAGTCCGTCGACGTCCGCGTGGTCGAACACGCTGCCGTTGCCTTGCCCGGTTGCGGGATCGAAGTGCCGGATCGTGTCGGCGAGGCCGCCGGTCGCCCTGACGACCGGCACGGTGCCGTAGCGCAGCGCGTACATCTGCGTCAGCCCGCAGGGCTCGTAGCGCGAGGGCACCAGCACCAGGTCGCTGCCGGCGAGTATCCGGTGCGCGAGCGCTTCGTCGTAGCCGCGCGTGAAGGAGACCCGGTCGGGGTGGCGCGCAGCGGCCTGCGCCAGCGCCCGTTCAAGCTCCGCATCGCCGCTGCCGAGCAGCGCGAAGCAGGCGTCGGTCTGCTCGAGCAGCACCGGCAGCGCGTCGACGAGCAGGTCGATGCCTTTCTGGTAGAAGAGCCGGGTCACGACGCCGACCAGCGGCGCCTGCTCCGGCAGCGACAGCGCGGCGCACAGCGCTCGCTTGACGAGCTGCTTCCCGGCCGGGTCCGCGCGGCTGAAATGCGGCTCGATGAACGGGTCGGTTTCGGGCGACCACAGGCGATAGTCGACGCCGTTCAGGATCCCGCTGAGCTCGTGCCGGCGCTCGCGAAGCAGATCTTCGAGCCCCATGCCGAACTCGGGCGAGCTCTGGATCTCCTCGGCATAGCGCGGGCTCACGGTCGTGATGCGCTCGGCGAAGCGGATGCCGGTCTTCAGGAAGTTCACGAAAGGCTCGCCGTCACCGTTCGGCTCGATCAACGCGCC
>JAFGNC010000429.1 GCA_016927175.1 Gammaproteobacteria bacterium
AGCGACGCGCAGTCGGTGAACTTCTCGTGGAGCTCCTCGCGCGTGAACGGCAGATCGGGGCCGCCGCGGTAGCGCTCGTCGGCGTGCTCGACGAGCGTGCGGCCGTCGGCCAGGTCGACCTCCACCGTGCTGCGGATCTTCTCCCAGCCCTTGGCCTCGATCTCGGGATCGAGCACGCGCTCGACCTTGCGCATCAGCGCCTGCACGGGCTCGCTCTGCACGAACGCATCGTTGAACTCGTGGATGCCGGCTTTACGGCGCAGCGCGATCGCGCTGACCATGAAGGCCGGGCAGAACTTCGCTTCGAGCTCGTTGGTCGCAATCGGGTAGCGCAGCGGATTCAGGATGTTCGAGCCCGCGCGCACGCGAATGGCCGTGATCTCGCCGGGCTGCACGTCGTGCTCGATGACGAGCCGGCGCATCGCGTCCATGGTCGGATGCCCGAGCACGCCGCACGGGTAGGGTTTGATCGACACGCCGGGCCATACGATCGTGTGCGGCTCGCCGAGCTTGCCGGCGATGCGATCCGCGTCGAAGCCGCCGCCGTGGCTGAATGCCGCGAAAAAGCCCCACGGCGGGTCGAGCGCGTCGTCGCCGCCCGTAAAACCCTGGGCCGCGAGCTCCGCTGCGACGATGCCGTTCTGCGCCGCGCGGCCGACGTGCAGCGGCTTCGTCATGCTGCCGAAGTTGACGCGTATGCCCGACGCGGAGCTGGCCGCGATCGCGAGCGTGTGAGCGATGCGCTCGGCGTCGAGCCCGAGCAGCTTCGCCGTCGCAATCGCGGCGCCGAAGGTGCCGATCGTGCCCGACGAGTGAAAGCCCATCTTGTAATGATTCGGGTGGATCGCTTCGGCGATCTTGCACTCGACCTCGAAACCCGTCAGGAACGCGTCGAGAAATTCGCGGCCCGATGCGTGCCGCCGCTCGCCGACGGCCAGCGCCGCGACGAGCGGCGGGACGGTCGGGTGCGTCAGCAGACCGAAAATGCGGTCGGCGCTGGTCGCGAGCTGGGTGTCGTCCCAATCGAGCGCGTGGCCGCTCGTGCCGTTGACGAGCGCGGCGAGCGCGGCGCTGGTCTTGAACGGCGCCGGGCCGAAAGCCGTCGAGTCCCGGCGGCCGTCGGCTGCGCCGGCATAGTCCCGGACGATGCGGCCGGCGGGCTGGGTGGACCCCGCCAGCATCACGCCCAGCCCGTCGATGATGCAGCGCTTGCCGATCGTCAGCGCATCCGCCGGCAGGTCCTCGTAACGGGACCGGGTGACGAATTCGACGACGGCCGCGGTGACGCTGTGCTGTCCGCTCATTCTTATGTCGTTCCGCGAGCTTCGAAGGAAGGGCGCATTATAAACACGTGGCGGGCCCGCTCCGCCGCGAAGCGGAAGTACGACGGCGCGTCCGCTCCGCCGCGAGGCGGAAGCTCAACGGCCGAGCGGCCCTGCGGCGACGCCGATCACGACGTAACGCAGATCTCCGCCCGGATTCACCGCGTCGAACGGGTAACAGGTCACGAGCGCCACGGTCGGCTCCTCCGCGTCGAGCCGCAGTCTCGCGGTGTTCGCGTCGACGATCTCGATGCTCACGACGTCGTAGGCGTACGTCGCGCCGTCGGGCCGCTCGACCCGGAAACGCTCGCCGACGGCGAGGGCCTCGAGCGCGCGGAAATGCGTATCGCGATGCCCCGCAATGACGCTGACGCCGGGCGCCCCGGGCACCGCGCTGCCTTCGAGGAGCGCGGGGCCGAAAGCGAGGTTGCGGCCGGAGGCGCCGGCGAGCACGGTCAGCGGCTCGCTCGCCCGCGGCAGGTGCAGACGCGCGGCCGGCCACGTGTCGGCCCAGGGCCAGGGCTTCACGTGGCGCCGGTCGTCGTCGGTCGCCGCCCACGCGCGGTTCAGCAGCCATTGCGCGGCATTCGCCTTGAGCGGAATCCACGCGCCGGCGGCGAGGAGCGCGCCGCCGGCGCCGAGCAGCCCGAGCAGGGCCGCGACGCCGACGCGACGTGCCGGCGGCAGGCGGCGATCCCGGCGCTCCCCGGGAGTCGGGCCCGCCGTCCTCGTGCCGCGGGCCGAGGCCGGGCTCGTCGGCATGGCGCCCGAGCCCGAGCTCACCTGCGCCGCAAGGGCGCGCCGGCTCATCGGCGCGCCATGAACGGCCACCACAGCAGTGCCGCGGCCGCAAGCACCATCATCCCGAGCCACCGCAGCAACGCGGCCGGCGTCGCGGCCTGCGGGAGATGGGCGAGCACGGTCCCCGCGGGCAGCATGTTGCCGACGGCGCGGCGCGCGAGCGCCGCGGCCTCGGAGCGTGCCGGCGTCAGATCGACGGCGACGAGGCTCGTGTACGGGCTGACGAGACCGTGCTCGAGCGCCGTGTCGGTGACCGCGCGCCGGATCACGCTCTCGTCGATCCCGGCGACGCGGCTGTCGATCAGAAACTCGATCCGGCGGCGCGCCCACAGCGCCGCGATGCCGGGCGACGGCGCCGCGACGGCCGTCACGGACGTCGACCAGGGCGCTCCGGCGACGCGGCCGAAGACCTCGGCCGCGAGCGGAGCCCCGCGCACCCCCGCCGTTGCCGCGGCGAGGCTCGCCGTGACGACGATCGGCTCGCCGGCGTACAGGTCCGGCACCTTCTGCGGGTAGTACTCGACCGCATCGGGCCAGCCGACCAGCACGTCCGTCAGAGCGACGCGCTCGAGCTTCGCGAACAGGCCCTCCATGCGCTCCGCAACGTGGTTCGCGTCGCCGATGTGGGTGTAGGTGCCGCGGCCGAACCTCGCCGCCTTGCGCATGAAATAGGAGTTCGGCGCCGCGCCGATGCCGATCGTGAAGAGGCGCGCGTCGCCGAGCCTGTGCTCGATGGACCGGAAGAGCTCGGTCTCGTTCGACACGCCGCCGTCCGTCAGAAACACCACCTGGCGCAGGTAGCCCGGCGTCACCGGCTGAGACAACGCGGCCTGAATTGCCGGCGCCATCTCCGTGCCGCCGTCGGCGGTCAGCCGCTCGACGTAACGAAGCGCCTGCGCGTGCGTCTCCGCAGTCCACGGCGTCGGCAGCCGATACAGGCTCGACGTCGTCGAATTGAACTGGAATACGTTGAAGCGGTCGCCGCCGCTCAGGCGGCCGAGCGCGTCCGCGAGCGCGAGCTTCGCCTGCGTCATCGAGGCGCCGGCCATCGATCCGGACGTGTCGACGACGTAGATGACCTCGCGCGGCTGCGCGCGGAACGCCCGGTCGTCGGCGGGCGGCAGAATCATCAGCAGCGCGTAGGACGTGTCGCCGACACGCTCGGTCAGCGCGGCGGCGGTCGGCGCAGCGCCCGGGCGCGGCCGCCACGCGACGACGAAGTCGCGATCCATCGCGACCGTCGGCGACGCCGTCTCGACGCGGTAGCTCGCATCGTGCCGCGTCACGCGGACGTCATGATGGCGGCTGACGACTTCCTCGACCGGCACGCCGGGCGTCAGCGTCACGTGCAAGGCGGCTTCGTTGACGTGCTCCGCGGGTGCGGGGGCCGAGGGGGGCGCCGGAGGCGGGGCCGTTCCGGCCGCGGCATTTTTCGCGGGCTCGTAACGCGGCGTCAGCGTCATCGGGAAGCGCAGGCTGAACTCGCCGGCGTCGTAGCGCGCCGTGTCGAGGTAACCGATCGTGACGTCGATCGTCTCGCCCGGCGCGATGTTGGCGACGGAGGTCGTGAACAGGTTAGGCGTGGTCTCGGTGACGAGGCTCGCGCGCTGTCCGGACTCACGCGCTTCGCTGTAGATGCGCTCGGCCTGCTCCTTTTCGCGAATCACGCCTTCGACGGTGCGGTCGCCGACGCGCATCGACATCCGGTCGACGGCCGCCCCGTCGGGCAGCGGGAAGGCGTATACGGCCTCGGTCCATTCGGCGCCCGTGTTGCGAAAGCGCTGGCCGACGGTGACGCGGGCGACGATGCCGGATACGGCGATCCGCACGTCCGTCGACAGCGGCGCCGCCTGGTCGAAACCCGCATCGGTCCGGAACAGCAGCATGCCGGCGCCGATGTCCGGCGGCAGCGCGGGTCCGGCCGCGCGCGCGCCGAGCGCGGTGAGCAGCAGACAAGCCAGAAGCACGAAGGGCAGCGCGCCGCCGCGCCGGTCAGAGTCGAAGGCCTGCATCGGACCGTCTCCGTAAATCCCCGTATCCGGCTTCGATTGAGCCGGAAAGAAACGGCGAGACGACCGCGAATCATGACCGCGGCGGGGTGAATTATGAGCGATTGTGACGGCTCACGGCCGGTCCCCCCGGCCGACGTCGCGTTATGCCGCCAGGGAAGCTCTGCACAGGGTCCGTGGTGGATGCGATGCAAGGCGAAAATCGCTTCGAAAGCGCAGCGTACACGGGAGTACGTGAG
>JAFGNC010000064.1 GCA_016927175.1 Gammaproteobacteria bacterium
CCCGCAGTACAGCACGTCGCCCGCCCAGATCGTGTCGCCGTGACCCTCGAACGCGTAGCGCGGATCCACGTCCCGCACGCGATAGCCGCGCGCCGCGAACCATGCGACGAAGTGCTCGCGCTCCCCGCGCCGCTGCGCAAACGCGAAGTTCGACGGCACGAACGTGCCGCGCGACACGACGCCGGCGTCGACGAACACCATATCCGGCAGACCCGGCTGCGGCGGGATGACGTCGACTTCGTAGCCCGAGCGGCGGAAACCGTCGGCGAGCGCCTCCCACTGGCGCCGCGCCAGCTCCGGGGCCGGCGGCCGCTCGGGGCGCATCCACGGGTTGATCGAGTAATGCACGCCGAAGTAATCGGGCGGGCACATCAGGATTGCGCCGCGCCGTGCCGCCGCCGTCGAGCGACCTTCCTCCGGCAGCGCCGCAGGCGCGGCCGGCCGCGGATCCACGACAGTGTCGGCGCCTTCCGGCCGCTCGCGCAGGGCGCCCTCGCCGGTTTGCGACCGCGCGCGCGGAGTGCCCTCGCCGGTTTGCGGCGGCGCGTACAGGGCGCCCTCGCCGGTTCGCGGCCGCGCGTGCAGGGCGCCCTCGTCGGTTTGCGGCCGCGCGCTCACGGCGCCTCCGCCGATACGCCTTTGGCGCGGCGACTCACCGCCATCAGTCTGTCGGCACGCGACCTGCGGCGGTCGAGCTTCTCGCGCTCGCGCCGCTCGCGCTCGGCCGCGCCGAGGATGTCGAGGCGCGACAGCCGCGCGTCCGGATCGGCCGCGACGCTCGCGAGCAGCTGCTCGAATCGCGCCGACAGCCACGCCATCCGCTCGGCGCTGAATCGGTCGGTCCGATACCGCCACACGCCGCCGAGATGCTCACCCTCGTGCGTGAACAGCGTCAGATCGTACTTGGCCGTGACGGCACCGCTCGTGACCGCGCTCGCTTCGATGCCGGGCAGCGCAAGGGCCGCGCGGTCCGGGTTGCCGTGCACGAACAGCACCTGGAACAGCGGCGGCTGGGCCGCGTGCCGGTCCGGGCGCAGGTCGGCGACGAGCCGGTCGTAGGGCAGATCCTGATGCGCGTAGGCGTCGAGACAGACGGCCCGCGCGCGCCGCAGCGCCTCGCGAAACGTCGGGTCGCCGCCGAGGTCTGTCCTGAGCAGCAGGTGATTGACGAAGAACCCGATCGCGCCTTCGAGCTCGAGGCGATTGCGGTACGCGGCGACCGTGCCGACCACGATGTCGTCCTGCTCCGCGCAGCGGGCGAGCAGCGTCTGCAGCGCCGTCAGCAGCACCATGAAGGTCGTCGCCCCTTCCCGGCGGCGCAGCGCGTCGAGCGCCTCGGCGACTTCGCGCGCCACGGAGAACGAATGCAGCGCGCCGCGGTCGGTCGCGGGTCCGGCGCCGATCCTGTCGTACGGCAGATCGAGCGCCGGCAGATCCGCGAGCCGCCGTCGCCAGTGGTCGAGCAGCGCCTCGAGCGTCTCGCCGCGCAGATGCTCGCGCTGCCAGCACGCGAAATCGGCCGGCTGCACGCCCGGCTTCGGCAGGGCCGGCGCGCGGCCGGCGGCCAGCGCCGCGTACAGATGCTCGAGCTCGCGCAGCATGATGACGAGCGACCACTCGTCGCAGACGATATGGTGCGCCGTGAACGACGCGACGTGCGCATCGGCTGCGAGCGCGATCAGCCGCATCCGCAGCAGAGGACCCTTGGCGAGATCGAACGGCTCGAGCGCATCCGCCGCGAGCAGCACCCGAAGCTCGCGCTCGCGCGCGGCCGGCGGCAGCTCGCGCAGATCGACGACCGCAAGCCGCGCCGGCGCGGCGCCGACGATCTGCACGGGCTCCTCGTCCTGCATCGCGAAGACGGTCCGGAAGGCCTCGTGCCGAGTCGCGATGGCGCGGAGCGCCGCGGCGAATGCGCCGACGTCGAGCAGGCCGTCGAGCCTGACGGCCGTCGGGATGTTGTAGCTCGCGCTGCCGGGCTCGAGCTGATCGACGAACCACAGCCGCGTCTGGTCGTACGACAGCGGCAGCGGCCGGCCGCGTTCGACCGGCCGGATCGCGGCCGCGAGCCCGCTGCCGTCGCGCCGCCAACGCTCGACCTCGCGGCCCAGCCCGCGCGCGCTCGGCTGTTCGAACACCGCCCGCACCGAAAGCTCCGTGCCGAGCTCCGCGCGGATCCTCGACACGAGCTGCGTCGCGAGCAGCGAGTGCCCGCCGAGCTCGAAGAAATCGTCCTCCGGCCCGACGCGCCCCCGGCCGAGCAGCTCGCCGATCATGCCGCTCAGCAGCTCTTCGGTCGGCGTCAGGCACTCTTCCTCCCCGGGCTGCCCGCGCTCGCCGGCCCCATCCGCCGCCGGCGGCGGCAGCGCCCTTCGGTCGACCTTGCCGTTCGCGTTCAGCGGCAGCTCGGGCAGAGTCACGAAGGCGCTCGGCAGCATGTAGTCGGGGAGCTTGCGGCGCAGGAAAGTGCGCAGGTCCGAAGCCTCCGGCGCCGTCGCGGCGCACGTCACGTACGCGACCAGGCGCTTTTCGCCGGAGCGATCCTGCCGCGGCACGACCACGGCGTCGCGAACCGCCGCATGCCGCGCGAGCACGGTCTCGATCTCGGCGACCTCGATTCGATACCCGCGGATCTTGACCTGGTCGTCGATCCGCCCGCGAAACTCGAGCGCGCCGTCCGGGCGGACGGCGACCAGGTCGCCGGTGCGATAAAGGCGCCCGCCCGGGACCGACGCAGACGGATCCGGCACGAAGCTCCCGGCCGTCAGCTCCGGGCGGCCGAAATAGCCTCGAGCGACGCCGTCGCCGCCGATGTACAGCTCGCCGGTCGCGCCGAAGGGTACCGGCTGCAGATTGCGATCCAGCACGACGGCTTCCGTGTTCGCGATCGGCGTGCCGATCGGCACGTTCGCAGCGTCCGGCGCGATGGCTTCCACCGCGTGCCACAGCGCGAACGTCGTGGTCTCGGTCGGCCCGTACACGTTCGCCAGCCTCGTCCGCGGCGCGAGCTCGAGAAACCTGCGAAAGCACTGCGGGTCCGCCGCCTCGCCGCCGGTCAGCAGATCGTCGAGCGCGGCCAGCGCCGCCGGCGCATCCTGCACGACGCGGTTGAACAGCGCGCTCGTCAGGAACAGCGCGGAGACGGCCTGCTCGCGCAGCGTCGCGCCGAGCTCTTCGGGCGACAGGGCGACGTCCGCGGGAATGACCGCGACGCGGCCGCCGTTCGCGAGCGCGCCCCACAGCTCGAACGTCGCGGCATCGAACGCGGGGTTCGCGACCATGCCGATGCACGTCTCCCTGCCGAAGCGCATGTAATTCGTAGCGCAGACGAGACGGGCGATCGCCCGGTGCGGAACGGCTATCCCTTTCGGCGCGCCCGTGCTGCCGGACGTGAACATGACGTAGGCCAGCGAATCCGGCGTCGCGGCATTCGGCGGGTCTTCGACGCCCGCCGCGCCGAAACGGCCCGACGTGCGGTCACGCACGTCGGAGAACGTGGCGGCACTGCCCGGCTCCGCGAGCGGCCACACGTCGCCGTCGAAGCCGGTGAAGTGCGCCGCGCGCGCCGGCTGGCACAGCACGAGCCTCGCGCCGACGTCGTGCAGAATCCCGCGGAGGCGCTCGGCAGGATGTCCCGGATCGAGCGGCACATAGCATCCGCCGGCCTTCAGCACGGCCAGCGTCGCGACGACCGAGCCCGTAGAGCGCGGCAGGCACAGCGCGACCGGCTCCTCGGCGCCGACTCCGCGGCGGCGAAGTTCGTGCGCGAGCCGGTTCGCGCGGCGGTTCAGCTCCGCGTAGCTCAGCTGCTCCGCGCCCATGCAAAGGGCGATCGCGTCGGGACGCGCGCGCGCCTGCCGCTCGAACAGCCGATGCGCGCACTGCTCGGGATACGGCGAGCGAAGCCGCAGCGCGGCCAGCGTCGCCATCTCGGCTTCGGATGCGAGCGGCAGCTCGGCGACGACGGCCTCCGGCCGATCGACGAAACAGCGCAGCAGCTGCCGGAAGTGCCGAAGCAGACGCTCGATCGTCGCGGCGTCGAACAGATCCGCATCGTATTCGGCCGACAGCTTCAGCTCGCCGTCCGTGTCGGTCACGGAGACGCTGAGATCGAGCTTCGACGTCGTCGGCTCGAGCGGAAAAGGCTCGACGCGCAGTCCCGCCGCCGGCACGTCGTAGCGAGGCGCCTTCTGCCACGTGAACAAGACGTTGAAGAACGGCGTCGAGCCGGCGTCGCGATCGGGCTTGAGCTTCTGCACGAGCAGCTCGAACGGCAGCTCCTGATGCGCGACCGCGTCGAGCGTCTGCTGCCGGACGCGGCGCAGCAGATCGGCGACCCGCGGCCGCCCGGCCAGATCGATCCGGATCACCAGCGTGTTGATGAACACGCCGATCAGCGGCTCCGTCTCGACGCGCGTGCGGTTCGCGACCGGTGTGCCGACCGCGACGTCGGTGCTGCCGGACCAGCGCGACAACAGCGCGACGAACGCGCCGAGCAGCAGATGAAACGGCGTGACCCGCTCGCGGCGGCAGAGCGCCGCGATGGCCCCTGCGAGCTCGGGCTCGAGCGGCAGGTGTCGCCGTGCGCCGCGCCGGCGGCTCTGCGCGTGCCGCGGCCGATCCGTCGGCAGCTGCAGCGGCCTCGAGTCCGCGAGCTGTGCGGACCAGTACGCGAGCAGCCGATCGAGCTCGGCGCCGGTGAGCCGCCGTCGCTGCCAGGCGGCGAAGTCGGCGTACTGGATCGGCAGCTCGGGCAGCGCCGGCCGCAGGCCGCGCGCCAGCGCATCGTAAGACGCCGCGAGCTCGCGGATCAGCACGCCGCTCGACCAGCCGTCCGACACGATGTGATGCATGACGACGAGCAGCACGCGGTGACTGTCCGACAGCCGGAACAGCGTCGCTCGGACCGGCGGACACCGATCGAGCGCGAACGGCACGCGGCTCTCGGCGGCGGCCGCCGCGCGGACGAGCGCTTCGCGCCGCGACGGCGCGGCCGCGGACACGTCGACGACGCGAAGCCGCTGCGGCGCGCGCGGCAGCACGCGCTGCATCGGCTCGCCGTGGACCTCCGTGAATGTCGTGCGCAGCGTCTCGTGCCGCTCGCACACGAGCCCGAGGCTCGCCTGCAGGACGCCCGCGTCGAGCGGGCCTTCGACGGCGACGGCCAGCGGGATGTTGTAAGCGGCGCTGTCGCGGTCGAGCTGCTGCAGGAACCACAGGCGCTGCTGCGAGAACGACGACGGAAACAGACGGAAGCGGTTCCCCTGCTCGCGCAGCCGGCGCGCGAGCAACGCTTTCTTCGCCGGGCTCAGCGCGGCGACGCGCGCCGCGAGATCCGCATCTCGCGCGGGCGTCGTCATCGCGCTTCCCCGAGCAGGCGCTCGACCTCGTCGTCCGGCAGCGCGCCGAGCTCGCCGAGCAGCAGATCGAGATCGTCGCCGCCGCGCTCGAGCCTCAGCTGGTCCGGCGCATCCGCCGCCGCGGCGGCGCCGTCGAGCGCGGCCGCCAGCTCGCCGAGCGTCGGCTTCTCGAAGACGGTGCGCAACGGCAGGTCGACGCCGCAACGCTCGCGAATCCGCCAGATCAGCTGCGTGGCCAGCAGGGAGTGGCCGCCGAGCTCGAAGAAATCGTCGTCGACGCCGGCGCGGTCGATGCGCATCAGCTCGCACCAGATGTCCGCGACGGCGGTCTCCGTCCCGGTGCGCGGCGCGGTATACGGCGCGCGAACGTCGGGCCGCGTGCCGTCCGGCGCGGGCAGCGCCCGTCTGTCGACCTTGCCGTTCGGCGCGAGCGGCAGCGCCTCCAGGAAGACGTAGACGGCGGGCACCATGTGCTCCGGCAGCTGCGTCTTCAGGAATCCCCGCAGCTCCGGCCCGTCCGGCCGCGGCGCGGCGGGGCCGCGCTGCGCCGCGACGACGTACGCAACGAGCCGGGCGGCGACGTCGTCCCCGTCCGTGACGACGGCCGCCTCGCGCACGGCTTCGTGCTGCGCCAGCACGGCCTCGATTTCCTCGAGCTCGATGCGCAAGCCGCGCAGCTTGATCTGCCGGTCCACGCGACCGAGATATTCGAGCGCGCCGTCGGCGCGCCGGCGCACGCGGTCGCCGCTGCGATAGAGGCGCTCGCCCGGGCGCTGCGCGAACGGGCTCGGCACGAAGCGCTCGGCCGTCAGGTCCGGCCGGCC
>JAFGNC010000430.1 GCA_016927175.1 Gammaproteobacteria bacterium
ACAAATTGCTCCTGCTAACCGGTTCTGCGGGCCTGGAGGCCGCGCCGCTGGGGCATTCCAGGCGGATCCAGGCGAACGCGATCGGTGTGGAGCGCAGACAACGAGCAGGCACGAGATGGAGCCCGCAGCGCCCCCGGCGCACTCTTCGAGCGCAAAAATTGGAAAGGCGGGCCGGAGCGGTGCGGTCCGGTGGCGCTCAGTAGCTCTCGTCGTCCGCCGGGAAGTCGCCCTTTTTCACGTCGTCGCGATACCGCTCGAACGCGTCGGCCATGATCTTCTCGATCTCGGCGTACCGCCGTACGAACCGGGGTCTGAATCGGGTGAATATCCCGAGCATGTCGTGCGAGACGAGGATCTGGCCGTCGCAGTACGGCCCGGCGCCGATGCCGATCGTCGGGATCTGCAGCGACTCGGTGACCTGGCGGGCCAGCAGCGTGGGCACCTTCTCGAGCACCAGCGCAAAAATGCCGGCGTCCTGCAGCGCGGCCGCGTCCCGCAGAATCCTTTCGGCCTCCTCGTCCGACGCCCCGCGGATCTGGTAGCTGCCGAACTGGTGAATCGACTGCGGCGTCAGGCCGAGATGACCCATGACCGGGATGCCGGAGTCCACGATGCGGCGGATGGTCGGGCAGACCTGCGCTCCGCCCTCGAGCTTGACCGCTTCGGCCAGAGCCTCCTTGGCGAATCGGCCGGCGTTACGCAGCGCCTCCTCCTCGCTGATCTGATACGACATGAATGGCAGGTCCGCGACGACCAGCGCCCGGTCCGCGCCCCGCGCGACGACCTCGGCGTGGTAAAGCATCTGCTCCATCGTCATCGGGATCGTCGTGTCGTAACCGGCGAACACGGTCCCGGCCGAGTCGCCGACGAGGATCACGTCGATGCCCGAACGGTCGAGGGTCGCGGCCATCAGATGGTCGTAAGCCGTCAGGCACGCGATGGGCTCGCGGGCCTCCTTCATCTCCTGCAGGCGTCGAGTCGTGACCTTGCGGCGGCTGTCGGCGTTCATGGGCTGCGTTCCTCCCGCGTTACCCGCATCGGCATTATGCCTCAGGGACTCGGCTCGTCAGTCGCCGCGAACAGACGGTCCAGCGCGTGGATCTGCTGCGGCGGCGCGAGAAAGTACGCGTAGTCGTCCGGCCGCAGCGCCCCGGCCGTCGCGGCGTCGACGACCTCGCGGTTGCGCACGATCAGCACGGGCCTCACCCACGGCGGCAGCGCCGCGCCCGCCAGTATCGGGCTGCCGTGGACGATCGGGTAACCGACCATCTCGAGGTCGAGCTGGCCCGGCAGGTCGAGCTCGACGCGGCGCGGCGGCCGGGTTTTCGACACGACTGCGAGCCCGAGCCGCGTCGCGGCCTGACGGATCGCCGAGCCCTGCACGAGCAGGGACACCAGCACGACGACGAAGGCGACGTTGAAGTAGATGTCGGCGTTCTCGATCTGCGCGAGCGTCGGTATCGCCGCCAGGAAGATGCTGACCGCGCCGCGCAACCCGACCAGGGACACGAAGAACGTCTCCTTGCGCGAGTAATTGAACGGCAGGAAGCACAGCCACACGGCCACCGGCCGCGCGACGACCATCAGCAGCAGCGCGATCACGAGAGCCGGCAACAGGTATTCGACGAGACGGGACGGGGTCACGAGCAGGCCCAGCACGATGAACATGACCATCTGACAGAGCCAAGTCGCAGCGTCGTGGAAGCTCGTGACGTTGGCGAAAGCGCGCATCGGCCGGTTGCCGACGACGAGCCCCGCCAGAAACACGGCCAGCAGCCCGCTGCCGCCGGTGACGGAGGTCGCGGCGTAGATCAGCACGGCGCTTGCGACGACCATCAGCGGGTGGAGTCCGGCTGGAAGGTGCAGCGAGTTGACGCCCCACGAGATCGCGAACCCCCCGGCCACTCCGAAGGCGATGCCGCCGACGATCTGCCACAGCAGCGCGCCGAGCACACCGACGCCGAAGCCGTCGGCGCCCGCGAGCAGCGCGCTCGTCGCAACCAGCGTCAGGAACACGGCGGCCGGATCGTTCGTCGCCGACTCCATCTCGAGCGTCGAGCCGACGTGCTGCCGCAGCCTCAGGCCGCCCGAGCGAAGCAGAAAGAACACCGCCGCCGCGTCCGTCGACGCGACGACGGAGCCGAGGAGAAACCCTTCGAGCCACGACAGCTCGAGCGCCCACATCGCGACGAGGCCCGTGATGATCGCCGTAATCAGCACTCCGGCGGACGCGAGCAGAGCCGCCGGCTTGCGCCGGCGCCGCAGATCCGAGGTCAGCCGCGTCCGCAGGCCGCCGTCGAACAGGATCACCGACAGCGCGAACGAGCCGATCAGGTACGTCAGCTCGTAGTTCTCGAACTGGAAGCCGCCCGGCCCGTCCACGCCGGCGAACATGCCGATCGCGAGGAAGACGAGCAGCAACGGAATCCCGAAGCGGGTCGCGAGCACGCTCGACAGAATGCCGAGCAACGCCAAGGCCGAGCCGAACAGCAGGACGAGATTGATCAGCGTAATCGAGGCCGGACTCATCAGCCCTCACCAGGCGATCTCCGCAGTTCGCGGCGGCGACGCCCCGCCGCCGGCGCCGCGGACTCGCGAATTATGCGCCTCGGGTTTCGGTCGACTGAATGTACCGGACGGCCATGTCGCGCATGGTCACGACGCCGGCCAGGTCCCGTCCCCGCAGGACGATACAGTGCGTGTACCTACAGCTCGTCATGTGGCGGATGGCGTACTTGATGTTCATCTGCGCATCCACCATCGGCGCGGGCTTCGTCATGATCTCGTAGACGTTCGTGCGCGCGAGCGGCCGGCCGCGGCCGATGATCTCACGAGCGATATCCGCGATCAGCACGAGCCCGAACTCGTCGTCGGCGTCGCGGCGCGCGACGACGAGCGAGCTGATGTTCCGCTGGGACATCAGCGCCAGAGCCTCCTCCGCGGTGGCCATGCCGTCGATCATCGACGGCTCGCGACGCATCACGTCGCTGACACGGATCAGCGGCCGGTTCGTCATAGCTCTTCTCCGACGCGCTTCGACAGTGCCGTGATCTGCGACGTCAGCCCGATCGCGTCCTCGATGTCGACCTGGAACGCGATGCCGGAGCCCGGCTCTCCGTCAAACTGGCCCGCCTCGGCCACGGCCTCGAGTATGGAGCGGCTCAGGTGCTCCTCGACGACCATCATGACGATGTCGCGATGGCGCGTCAGCTCGAGCCCGAGGAACGTCTTCTCCGGCTTCAGCCCTTCGCCGCGCGCGCTCGTGATCACGGTCGCACCGGTGGCGCCCGCCTGCCGGGCGGCCTTGAGGATCGGCTCCACTTTCGCGTCCTCCGTCAGCGCAAGCAGCAGCTTAAACTGCATCGTCGTCTCCTGATCTGGTCCAATTCTGGTACAGCACATAGGCCTGAGCAAATAAAAGCAGCGCCGCGGCGGGCCCGAGCAGCGCCAGCATGATCAGCCCGAACCCGTCCGCGAGCGCGGAGCGGCCCGGCAGCGATTCCGCCGCCGCGATGCCGAAAGAAGCGATCAGCGGCACCGTCACTGCGGACGTCGCCATGCCGCCGCTGTCGAGCGCGAGCGGCACGATCAGCTTCGGCGCCGTCAGCGCCAGCACCGCGACCAGCACGATGAAGGCGCTCAGCACCACAGAGAGCGGGACGCCGGTCACGATACGCACGGTGCCGACCGCAAGCCCCGCGGCGATGCCGACGGCGACGGCCAGCCTCAGCGACCACGGCCGCAGCGTTCCGCCCGACAGGTCCCTCACACGCTCGGCGACCGCGATCAGCGTCGGCTCGATCAGCGACGCGGTGAAACCTATCGCGGCCGCGAACGATACCAGCGGCACGTAGGCGAGCCAGCCGGCCCGTTGGCCGCGCTGCACGGCGGACTCTACCAGCTGCGCCGCCATGCTTTCTCCGATCGGCACCAGAGAGATCGCGAGCCCTACGCGAAATAGGGTCAGTCCGATCGCGACATATAAGATCCCGATCAGGATTCGATCGAGCTGCGCTATACCCTCACGCAGCACGAAGACTTGAAAGATCGCGAACAGCACGGCAATGGGGACTATGTCCGTCACCGTGGCTACGGCCTGATTCGCGAGTGCCAGCACCAGCTCCATCGGCTCGTCAACCGAAGCGCAGCGACGCGAGCAGGATGACCAGCACCGGCATCAGGCTCGCCATGGCGACGAGGCCGAAACCGTCCGTCAGCGGACTACGGCCGCGAATCAGCGTCGCGAGGCCGGTGCCGAGCACCATGATCAGCGGGATGTTGATCGCGGAGGTGGAAGCCGCGCCCGCGTCGAACGCAATGACGGACAGCGAGGAGTCGCTGACGAACGCGAGCACGGCTGCGATGCCGTAGCCCGGAAGCACGATCGCCGTCGTCGGCCATCCCTTGACGATGCGCAGCACGCCGAGAGCCACGGCCGCCCCCACCGCTGCAGCGCACCCGTACCTCAGCACCAGGCTGAAGTGTTTCACGTCGCCCGGATCGGAGGATAGAGAGCCCGCCCCGGCCGCCGCCGCGGCCGCCTGGTCGGCCACGGACGCGAGCGCCGGCTCGGCGACGGTCGTACCGAAACCGAGCGCGAAACCGAAAGCGAGCAGGATCGCCACGCTGCCGCGGACCGCGAGCCCCTGCGCGAGGCCTTCGCCGAGCGGAAACAGGCTCATGTCGAGCCCTCGGACGAAGAAGGTCAGTCCCGCCAGCGTCAGCAGGATGCCGATCAGCCGCTGCTCGAGGTCCGGCATCGGCTCGCCGACGACTCCCCACTGAAAAACTGCCACGACGACCAGCACCGGGACGAAATCGCGGAAATTGCGGGCAGTCTCTTTCAGTAGAGCGGAAAGTTGTCCCTGCAACATCGGCACCCGGATAAAGAAAAAACCACCGGCCACCGCGCAAGGATTCACGCCCGCCCCGCAGGGGCCGTCCTGCGGCGGCCGGCCCGGCTGCTGCGAGGCGCCGGTGCCGCAATTGTGACGAGTGAGCCGAGCGAATACCATTCCAGCGCCCGTCCCGGTTTGTACGGAAATGGAGAAGAGCGATTAGCACGACAGTCGAAACGTCCGATCAGGGCGTCGTAACGATCGAGTTCGAGCGCGGTGTGGCGTGGGTCACGCTGAACCGGCCCGAGAAGCGCAACGCGATGAACCCGACGCTGAACCGCCGCATGCACGGCGTGCTCGATGAGCTCGAAGACGACGAGCGCTGCGGCGTGCTGGTGCTGACCGGCGCGGGCACGTCTTTCTCGGCCGGCATGGACCTGAAGGAGTACTTCCGCGAGACCGAGGCGAAAGGTCATATCGCAATTCGGCGCGCGCAGCGCGACGCCTACGGCTGGTGGCGCCGGCTGCGCTGGTTCGAGAAGCCGACGATCGCGATGGTCAACGGCTGGTGCTTCGGCGGGGCGTTCGCGCCGCTGTTCTCCTGCGATCTCGCGATCGCGGCAGAGGAGGCGCAGTTCGGCCTTTCCGAGATCAACTGGGGCATCCTGCCCGGGGGCAACGTGACGAAAGTCGTCGCGGAACTGCTGAGCCGGCGCGAGGCGATGTACTACACGCTGACGGGCGATACGTTCGACGGGCGCCAGGCGGCGGAAATGAAGCTGGTGAACCGCGCCGTCCCGCTGTCCGAGCTGCGCGAGACCGTGCGGCAGCTGGCGGACAAGCTGCTCGAGAAGAATCCGGCGACGCTGAAAGCGGCCAAGGACGCACTGAAGCGCGTGACGGAGATGACGGTCGACGCGTCGGAGGATTACCTCGTCGTGCGCCAGGAATCGCTGAACTACCTCGACAGCAGCGACGGCCGCAAGGAAGGCATCAGGCAGTTCATCGACGAGAAGAGCTACAAGCCCGGCCTCGGCGCGTACGACCGCTCGAAGTCGGAGTCCTGACGTCGGCCGCCGCGACGCTCGCAGGCTGCGCCGGCTCCGCGGGCCGGCGGAAACGGCCCACTTGCGGCACAGCGGCCACAGGCCGCACGGCTGCCTCGCGCAGCACGTCGCGTGCCGGCGACAAGGGCAACGCGGACGGGCGACAGTAGTTCGACTGCGGCGTCTGTGCTACGTTTTCGGGCCACAGAGGCACTGGGAGGACGCCTGAATGAGATCCTTGAAAGCGCTATCCGTCATCGCGGCCTGCGGCTTTGCGCCGAACGCGTTTGCCGCGTGCGAGCAGCCGCCGCTGGTCCTGATTCCGGCGCAAGAGGACATCGAAGGCAACGAGCGGGAAATCGTCGAAGCGACACGGGAATATTTCGAGGGGATGCAGGCGTATGTGGACTGCATTCAACAGGAGCTCGCGGCAGCCGGCGAGGAGCCGCCGACCCTCGTCCGCAACGTTCTCGTGCAGCGCAATAACGCCGCCGTAGCCGAAGCGGAAGCCGTCCAGAGAGTGTTCCAGAGCCGTTTTCCCGAGCAGGCCACCGCGCCCATCGGCGAAGAACAGTAAAACGCCCGGCCAAAGGCGCGCGCGCGGCAGGCGCTACGGCTCCCGCACGCGTATCGCCCGCCCCCCGGACAGCGGGACGAGAAAGTTGCTGCCGAGCGCGCCGGGCCGGATCTCGGCCTCGAACGGAACGTCCGGCGCGAAAAACCGGCGACCATCCGTCTGCAGCCACGTCTCGCCCTCTTCCGTCACGAAGATCGCGTCGGTTCTGCGCCGCCGGACTTCGACGACCGTGACGGTATAAGCCTGCTCCGGCTCGGCTTCAGTCGTTTCGGAAAACTGCCGCGCTCGCGCCACGGCGGCGTCGTCCGCTGTCGCGTCGCCTGCGTCCGACCGTGCCGCGCTCGAGCGCCCGAAGGCGGTGTCGTAACAGTCGAGTCTCGCGACGCCCGACGCGATCCCCGTGCAGTCGGATCCCGTTGCGGGCCGCTCCGCGACGGCACCACGCCGGCCGTCGGGCAACACGTGGAATACGCGAATCACGACTGCGCCGCCTTCCTCGTCGGGCGTCACGCTGCCGACGAAGATGCCTTTGTTGAGCCAGTCGTGCTCGCCCTGCGGTGCGTGAAAACGCGGGGAGGTTCGAAGGTAGCGCTGCGCCGGTTCTCCGTCGGCGGGCGCTATCGCCGATGCGATGCCTTCGTTCTCGACGACGATCACGTCGCCGTCGTCGGTCTCGAGCGAGTACAGCGCGTACAGCTCCAGCACGCCGTCGGCTCGCTCGAGCTGCCAGTCCGCGCCGCCCGGCATCACTCTGCCGCTCAGGCCGCGGCCGACGAATCGTCCGCCGGTGATCGGTATGAAGCGCCGCGTGCCGTGATCGCTGACGCCGACTTCGACCGCGTCGCCGATCGTGACGTAGGCCTCGAGCACGAGCTCCGTCTGCGGCGGCTCGACGCCCGCGACCGGCCAGACGGAACCGGCCCCGTCCTGCGCGCGCACCGCCGCGGGCACGGCGCAGGCGAGCGTGACGATGGCGACGACGGCCGCCGCGGCCGCCGCGCCGGAACGGGCGTTGACCGCAAAGCGGGCGCTCGAGGGAGGCATGGGTCTGTCGAATACTCGGGGCATCGTCATCGCGTCTCCTGAACGGCCGCCGTCACACCTGCGGGCTCCGCGCCGCCGGCCTGCCGCATCCTGAACGCTTCGCTCTGCACGATGCCGAGCACCAGCGACGAGAATCGGTAGTCCGCCTGCGCGGCGTCGCGCACGATGCTGCGAACCGTGGGCATGTCGTACGGCGTGAGGCCGCGGCCGAGCGCGTAGATCATCAGCTTCTCGGCGACGACGCCTACGAAATGCTCCGGCTCGGCCGTCAGGGCCTCGCGCAGCTCGACCGGGCCGTTTACGACGGTGCCGTCGGCGAGCTGACCGGAGGCGTCGATGCTGCCGCCGGGCTCGGCCGTGCGCCAGCGGCCGACCGCGTCGAAGTTCTCGAGCGCGAGGCCGAGCGGGTCCATGACATCGTGACAGGCGGCGCAGACCGGATTCTCGCGGTGCTCCTCGAGGCGCTCGCGCACCGAGCGGGCATGCCCGCCCGGCTCGTTCTCATCGAGCGCGGGCACGTTCGGCGGCGGTGCCGGCGGCGGCGTGCCGAGCACGTTCTCCATGACCCATTTGCCGCGCAGCACCGGCGACGTGCGATTCGGATAAGACGTTACCGTCAGGATGCTGCCATGCCCGAGCAGCCCGCGCCGCGCGTCGCTCGGCGCGGCGATGCGCCGGAAATGGCTGCCGTAGACGCCCGGTATGCCGTAGTGCTTCGCGAGCCGTTCGTTGACGAACGTGTAATCGGCCGTAAGCAGGTCCACTACGCTGCGGTCCTCGCGGATGATGCTGTCGAAGAACAGCTGCGTCTCGCGCAGCATCGCGCGGCGCAGATTCTCGTCGAAATCGGGGAAATCCTCGACACCGGGGCGGGCGCTGCGCAGGTTGCGCAGGTAGAGCCACTGCCCGGCGAAATTCTCGACGAGAGCGTAGGAACGCTCGTCGGCCAGCATGCGGCGCACCTGCCGCTCGTACTCCGCCGGCTCGCTCAACCTGCCCTGCTCCGCGACGCGCAGCAGCTCGTCGTCCGGAATGCTGCTCCACAGAAAAAACGACAGCCGCGATGCGAGCGCGAGATCGTCGACTGCGTAGATCGTGCCGGGCGCGACGCCCTCGGGATCCGGCTGGCTGCGGAACAGGAAGGACGGCGCCGTCAGCACGACACGCAGCGCGTTCTGGATCCCGGCGTCGAACCCGCCGCGCTCGCTGCCGGCCTCGAAAAAGCGCAGCAGGAGTCCGACGTCATCCTCCGTGACCGGGCGCCGGTAAGCGCGCCGCGCCAGCGTCGACAAAATCTCCTCGGCGCAGCGCAGCTCGTCCGCCTCGGAGCCCGGGCGGCAGCTGAAGATGCGCCGCCGGCTCGGAGTATCGCCGGCACCGGTCGCTTCGAACGGACCCGTGATGTTCATGTAATCGACGAGCGGCTCGCCGTTCATGTTCTGCAAATCCAGGTCGCGCGTATGCAGCTCGAGCGGCTCGTGCGTCTCGGCGGAATTGCGCCGGAGGAACGCCACGCCGACATCGTGCGGCCCGGCCTCCACGAAGACGCGCGTTCGCAGCCGCTGGTCGATCGTATCGGCCGCGGCCGAGAAATTCGCGTCGGACATCGCGTTGTCTTCCTCGCCGCCGACCTGCGCCTCGAACACGCGCTCGCCATCGACCGTGATCTCGAACCGGTGCGGCCACTCGAGCCCCTTCATGTAGCCGACGATGTTGCGCAGCAGGAAAACGCTGAAGTCGTACTCGGCGTCGAGCGGGAAGTTGTGCCGGATCAGCATGCCGCCGCGCGTCCCGAGCGGCAGCCCGTCGACGTGCCCACTCTGAGCCAGATCGGGCGGCGCCCTGTAGACGCTCGTGACGACCGGCGTTTCGGGATCGCCGACGGCGAGCGCCGCTATCTTGGTCGACGCCGCAAGATACTGCTCGAGCAGAGACGGCGACACGCGCAGGATGTCGGCGATGTTGTCGAAGCCATAGCCTTCGTCGTCGGCCGGCAGAAATTCGGCCGGGTCGATCTCGAGCGCCAGCAGGTCGCGGACTGCATTGCCGTACTCGGTTCGGTTCAGGCGATGGATCCCGGTGCGGGCGAGCCGCGGCGAAAGCTCGGCGGCGGCATCGAGGCGGGTTTCGAGAAACGACACGAACTCGTCGACGGCCTCGGCGTCCGGGCGCGGCCCGCCGGGCGGCGGCATCAGCCGCCCGCGCAACTTGACGATGACCTTCTCCCACAGCGCCGGATCGGCGGCGACGTGCGCGAGATCGACGTCCTCGAGCGTCATCTCGCCGACGCGCTCGGCGTCGTTGTGGCAGTCGGTGCAGAAGCTCTCTATCGTCGACGCGTGGCGCTCGACGAGCTCCTGCTCGGACGGTTGGCAGCCGCCGAGCAATAGCCCCGCGGCGCCGGCCATCATCGCGGTCGCTGTGATTCTCGATTGCAGCACGGACCCTCCCCTCGAGATGTGCCCCGTCGGCGCAAGCGCCTGTCGCGCCCCGTTCGGGACGCACCTCGGGCCCGAGCACGCCCGGAGGCGGGCCCTATCATAGCACCGGCTCTGCCGGCCGCCCGGGGACCGGCGGGGGCGAAAGTCACAGCGCCTTGATCAGGGCCTGCAGCATCTCCCGCGCGTCGCCGAACAGCATGAACGTGTTTTCCCTGAAGAACAGCGGGTTCTCGACACCCGCGTAGCCCGTCGCCATGCTTCTCTTCAGCACGAAGGTGGCCCTGCCCTTCCACACCTCGAGCACCGGCATGCCGGCGATCGGGCTGTCGGGGACTTCCTGCGCGGACGGGTTCACGATGTCGTTTGCGCCGATCACGATCGACACGTCCACCTCGGGGAAGTCGTCGTTGATCTCGTCCATCTCGAGCACGATGTCGTACGGGACGTTCGCCTCGGCCAGCAGCACGTTCATGTGACCCGGCATTCGGCCGGCGACCGGATGGATCGCGAAGCGGACGCTGACGCCGGCATTCTGCAGCTCCTTGGTCAGCTCGTACACCGCGTGCTGGGCCTGCGCGACGGCCATGCCGTAGCCGGGGACGATGACGACGTTCTTCGCGTCCTTCAGCATCACGGCGGCGTCGGCCGGATCGAGCGGCTGGACCTCGCCCTGCTCGCCGGCCGCGCCCGCGGCGGACGCGCCGCTCGTGCCGAAGCCGCCGGCGATGACCGACAGGAAACGCCGGTTCATCGCGCGGCACATGATGTAGCTCAGGATTGCGCCGCTCGAGCCGACGAGCGCGCCCGTCACGATCAGCAGATCGTTGCCGAGCATGAAGCCGGTCGCGGACGCGGCCCAGCCGGAGTAGCTGTTCAGCATCGAGATCACGACCGGCATGTCGGCGCCGCCGATCGCCATGACCATGTGAATGCCGAACAGCAGCGCCACGGCGGTCATCAGCAGCAGCGGCGCCAGCCCGGCGCCGCCTTCGGCCGCGTCGAGGAACCACGCGCCGAACCAGATCGCGAGCAGCAGCAGGGCTAGGTTCAGCCAGTGGCGCCCGGGCAGCACGAGCGGTTTGCCGCCGATTCTGCCGCTCAGCTTGCCGAAAGCGATGACGGAGCCCGAGAAGGTGACGGCGCCGATCAGGATGCCGAGATACGTTTCCACGTCGTGGATGGTTTTCTCCGCGCCGGCGAGCTGAACCGCCGGGTCCGTGAAGTTCGCGAAGCCGACCAGCACGGCAGCGAGGCCGACGAGGCTGTGCAGGATCGCGACGAGCTCGGGCATCTGCGTCATCTGCACGCGCTTCGCGAGCATGAGGCCCAGAGCCCCGCCGACCACCAGCGCGCCGAACAGGATCGCGAAGTTGTCGCTCACGACGCCGATCAGCGTCGCAAGCAGCGCGAGGGCCATGCCGAGCATGCCGTACAGGTTGCCGCGCCGCGCGGTCTCCTGATGGCTCAAGCCTCCGAGCGCCAGGATGAACAGAACGGCGGCGCCGATATACGAGGCGGTGACGAGTCCGGTCGGCATTCGAGTCTCCTTACTTGCGGAACATCGCGAGCATGCGGCGGGTCACGGCGAAGCCGCCGGCGATGTTTATGCTCGTGATCAGCACGGCGACTCCGGCCGCCCATTTGATCCACGGCTGCGGCGAGCTGATCTGCAACAGCGCGCCGATGATGATGATGCTCGAGATCGCATTCGTGACGCTCATCAGCGGGGTATGCAGCGCCGGCGTCACGTTCCACACGACCATGTAGCCGACGAAGCACGCGAGCACGAACACGGTCAGATGCGCCATGAACGACGGCGGCGCGGCGAGCCCGATACCGAACAGCGCGAGCCCGCCGATGCCGAAGGTCACGAGCGGCGCTACCCAGCGCGGCGTCTCCTTTTTCGGCACGGCCGCCGCGGCGGCCGCGGCGGCCGGCTTACCGGCGGGTGCCGCGCTCAGCTTCGGCGGCGGCGGCGGCCACGTGACCGCGCCGTCCTTGACGACGGTCGCGCCGCGAATCACCTCGTCCTCCATGTCGACGGTGGCCTGGCCGTTCTTGTCCGGACACATCTCGGCGAGCAGATGCCGGAGGTTCGTCGCGTACATCTGGCTCGACTGCGCGGCGAGCCGGCTCGGCAGGTCGGTGTAGCCGATGATCGTGACGTCGCCGTGCACGGCCACCTCGTTCGGCTTCGTCAGCTCGCAGTTGCCGCCCTGCTCGGCCGCGAGATCGACGATGACGCTGCCCGGCTTCATGGCCTCGACCATGTCGCGCGTGATCAGCTTCGGCGCGGGCTTGCCGGGGATCAGCGCCGTCGTCACGATGACGTCGACCTCTTCCGCCTGCCGGCGGAACAGGGCCATCTCCGCGTCGATGAACTCCTGGCTCATGACCTTGGCGTAGCCGCCGGCGCCTTCGCCCTCCTCCTCGAAGTCGAGCATCAGGAACTCGGCGTCCATGCTCTCGACCTGCTCCTTGACGGAGGGGCGCGTGTCGAATGCCCGCACGATGGCGCCCATGCCTTTCGCGGTACCGATCGCGGACAGCCCCGCGACGCCGGCGCCGATCACGAGCACCTTCGCCGGCGGCACCTTGCCGGCCGCCGTGATCTGGCCCATGAAGAAGCGGCCGAAATGCTGCGCGGCCTCCACCATGGCGCGGTAGCCCGCGATGTTCGCCATCGAGCTCAGCGCGTCGAGCTTCTGCGCCCGCGAGATGCGCGGGATGCTCTCGACGGCAAGCGCCGTGACGCCACGCTCCGCCAGCTGCGCGAGCATCGCCTCGTTCTGCGCCGGCGCCAGGAAAGAGATCAGCATCTGCCCGCGGCGCAGCTGCTCGAGCTCGGCAGGATCGGGCGCGCGCACCTTCAGAACGATGTCGCTGCCGCCGTAGACGGCTTCCGCCGAGTCGGCGACCTCTGCGCCGGCGGCGCGGTAGGCCTCGTCCGTAAAGCTGGCGGCCGCACCGGCTCCCGCCTCGACGATCACGTCGAAGCCGAGCTTCTTCAGATGCGTTACCGCCTCCGGCGTCGTCGCCACCCGCCTTTCGCCGCTCGCCCTCTCCTTCGGAACACCGATCTTCATTGAATCACTCCAGTGCTTACTGCCGTCCGCGCGGCTCCGCCCCCCGCGAGCCCCGCGCAGATTACCCGAAAGCGGCGGCGCGCGCAGAGTCCGCTGGACGGCGCACTCGCCCCTGTCGACCGACGGACGTCGTTGCCGGCGTCGATCACCGGCGTCGATTACGGGCGTCGATTGGATTTACACTGCCGCGCATGAAATCACTGCTTCGCCTGCGCTCGTCGCTCAGCTGCCCGCCGCTTCGGCTGGCCGTCATGCTCGCGCTTGCAATGCCGGTACTGTGGATACCCGCCGCGGCCGCGCAGCAGGACGCCGCCGTCCGGTTGCGCGAACCGGAAGCCGCACGAGAGCCGTTGAACAGCGAACGCATCGAGCAGCGGTTCGGCAGCTACGGCATCGAGGTGCTTGAATCCGATGGAAGGTTGCGCGTGTCGCATCTGTACAGCGAGTCCGGCGGCGTCCGGACCGGCCGCACGTTCGCCGTCGTGAGCTATCCGGAGGCCGTCGACCCGGCACTCGCCGAGCAGCACGAGGAGATCACGGACGGAGGCTCGATCGGGGCGGTCTTCACGCGCTCGGGCTGGACCGTGACCAAGCGGCATCTGTGGTTCGGCGAGCTCGTGTCGACGGGCGAGTCGGCGTCACTGATGCGCATCGCCGAGGGTCTGCCCGTCGCCGCGCACGTTTACGTGCTGCGCGTCGCAAGGGACGGGCGCGCATACGACTACGCGACGATTGCCGAAGTCCACCATCCGGAGTATTTGCGGCTCGAGGAGCTGGAGCCGATCTACGGCCCGGCCGAGCCGACCGGCGGCGACGCCGCGCTGGTCCGGCGGATGCTGAGCGCGACGCGCGACGCGATGCGCTGACTCAGCCGCGGCAGCTCGACTCGTAGACGTAGCGCCACAGGGTCACGGCGATCAGCGCGTGGTCGATGACGCCTTCGCTCAGCAGCCGAGGCAGCTCGCGCGCCGGCACGAGCTCCACGTCTGTATGCTCTCTGCCGGAGTTCTGGATCTCGCCGACACGTTCCACGCCTTCGGCCACGAACGTATGCAGCCGGTGACCGAAAAGCGCCGGGTTCGGATTCAGCGCGCCGAGCGAGCGCAGCCCCGTGGCGCGGTAGCCCGTCTCCTCGAGGCACTCGCGCGCGGCAGCCTCCTCCGGCGCCTCGCCGGGATCGACCAGGCCGCCGGGGACCTCGAGCGTGACCTTCTCCGCCCCGTGGCGGTACTGGCGAATCATGACGATGTCGCCGGACGGCGTGACGGGCACGATCTGCGCCCAGTCGACGGAGAGGATCCGGTAAAAGTCGTGCTCGCTGCCGTCGATGGGTGAGCGGGCGTAGGCACGCTCGACCGTAAAGACGCGGCAATCGGCGACCGGCTCCGACCGCAACCGCAGCCATTCACGAATCGTCGTCATCGGCCGACGGACCTTGCGATGAATAATAATGTGCCGTGCACGCAGTGGCGCAAACGCTCCATGTTCGCTCTCCATGCTCGTCATGAGCCGCGAAACTTTCGAGGTACATGCTACCGCGTGCGGCATCAATGGCAGCAGCTGCTGCCGAGCGGCTCGCGTCGATGCACATCGCCGGCCCGACGGGATCAGCCGTCGAACGGATGCCGACGGACGATGATCGCGTCGCGGTCGGGACCGGTCGAGACGATGTCCACCGGTGTTCCGACTATCCGCTCGATTCGCTCGAGATAGTTTCTAGCTTCTACTGGTAAGTCATTGAATGATTTGATACCATGCGTCGACTCTTTCCAGCCCGGCATCGACTCGTACACCGGCTCGCAATCGCCGAAACGCTCGATCAGCAGAGGCGGAGTGCCGATCTCCTCGCCGTCCAGGCGATAGCCCACGCAGATCTTGATCTCGTCGAGCCCGTCGAGGACGTCGAGCTTCGTCACGCAGAGCCCGGTCAGGCTGTTCGAGAACGCCGCGCGTTTCAGCAGCACGGCATCGAACCAGCCGCAGCGCCGCGGCCGTCCCGTCGTCGATCCGAACTCGGCTCCGACCTTCGCCAGATGCTTGCCCATGTCGTCCAGCAGCTCGGTCGGAAAGGGACCCGCTCCGACGCGGGTCGTGTAGGCCTTAACGATGCCGAGCACGTAATCGACCGAGGTCGGCCCGACGCCGGCGCCGGTCAGCGCTCCGCCGACCGTGGTATTCGACGACGTGACGAAAGGATACGTGCCGAGATCGATGTCCAGCATCGCGCCCTGCGCGCCTTCGAAGAGCACATTGCGCCCTTCGGCCTGCAGCCGGCGCAGCAGCTCCGTCACATCGGCGACCATCGGCTTGAACGTGTCGGCCATGCGCAGCAGCAGGTCCAGCTCCTGGCGGAAGTCGACCGGCTCCAGCCCGTAGTACCGCTGCAACATGAAGTTGTGCAGATCGAGCAGCCGCTCGAGCTTGCGCTCGAGCGCGCCCCGGTCGAACAGATCCGCCATCCGCAGCGCGCGCCGGGCGATTTTGTCCTCGTACGCCGGCCCGATACCGCGGCCTGTCGTGCCGATCGCGCCCGCGCCGCTTGCGTGCTCTCGCGCCCGGTCGAGCGCGACGTGCGACGTCAATATCAGCGGGCAGGCCGGCGACAGGCGCAGGCGCTCGGCGACCGGCACGCCGCGGTCGGCGAGACCTTCCATCTCCGTCTGCAGAGCGTCGAGCGAGACGACTACGCCATTGCCGATCAGGCATACGACGCCTTCGCGCAGGATGCCGGACGGGATCAGGTGCAGCACGGTCTTATCGCCGCCGATCACCAGTGTGTGTCCGGCATTGTGGCCGCCCTGGAAGCGCGTCACCGCATGCGCGCGCTCTGCCAGAACGTCCACGACCGCGCCTTTGCCCTCGTCACCCCACTGGGTGCCGATCACGACGACGTTGCTTGCCACCTCAACCTCTCACGACGAACAAAACCAACAACCCGCTGATGACGACGACCAGCCCGAAGGTCCGTAGCTGGCCGTCCTCGAGCTGTGCCAGTGAAGCGAGCCCCCGTCGCCACGCCTGGGGCGCCGCGAACGGGAAAAGCCCCTCGAGGATCAGGTAAAACGCGAACCCAGCGAAAAGATCTGCCCAGGCCAAGCCAAGCCTCCAGGTCGTGGAACTGTCCTCGGATGATACGGCTATCCGGAAACGGCAGCCGCGCCAAGCCCGCTTTTCAGGAACTCGGAGACATCGCTGTCCGGCTCGAGCACGAGCGCGCCGCGCGAACCGCCGATGGCCTGCCTGTAAGCGAGCATGCTTCGATAGATCGAGTAAAAATCCCGGTCGAGATTGTACGCGCCTGTATGGATTTGCGCTGCCGTCGCGTCTGCGTCGCCCCGTATCGCTTCACGCGATCCGTCTCACGTCCACTTCGGACAGGCCCTCGCTTCGACAGAGCTCGCGCCAGCGGCGCGCCGTGAGCTCGACGTCGATCGTCCAGCCCCCGGTAGGCTCGGGGCGCTCGTCGCGCACGGCCTGCAGATCGAACAGCTTCGCCCGGA
This sequence comes from Gammaproteobacteria bacterium, assembly GCA_016927175.1. Classification (GTDB taxonomy): domain Bacteria; phylum Pseudomonadota; class Gammaproteobacteria; order Steroidobacterales; family Rariloculaceae; genus ZC4RG20. The sequence continues at coordinate 16,533 of JAFGNC010000430.1, forward strand.
GGCGGCTCTGCTCCGGACCGAGCGTCAGGCGGCCGGCGACGCGGCCGCCCATCAGGCGGGTTCGCACGATTTCGATCAGTTCCGGGATACCCTCGCCGGTGACCGCGGATATGGAAACCCGGCCTTGCGGCACGTCCCGCAGCGCCTTCAGCGCGTCTTCCGTCGCAAGATCGATCTTGTTGTAGACCCGTATGCACGGCACTTCTCCGGCGCCGATCTGCTCCAGCACCGTTTCGACCTGGTGGATCCGGTCCGGGTGATGCGGGTCGCTGGCATCGATGACGTGCAGCAACAGGGTGGCGTCGCGGGTCTCCGCCAGCGTTGCGCGAAATGCGGCGACGAGCTCGTGCGGCAGATCGCGAACGAATCCGACCGTGTCGGCCAGCAGGATCTCGTCGCCGCCGCCGAGCGACACGCGGCGCACGGTCGGGTCGAGCGTTGCGAACAGCTGATCGCGCGCGACGAGGCCGGCGCCGGAAAGCTTGTTGAACAGCGTCGTCTTGCCGGCGTTCGTGTAGCCGACGAGCGCGACCGTCGGAATATCGGAGCGCAGCCGCTCCTTGCGGCCGGTCTCCCGCTGACGCTCGACGCGCTCCAGCCGTTCCTTCAGATGCTTGATGCGCCGGCCGAGCAGACGGCGGTCGGTCTCGAGCTGCGTCTCGCCCGGACCGCGCAGGCCGATACCGCCCTTCTGGCGCTCGAGGTGAGTCCAGCCCCGGACGAGCCGCGTAGACAGGTGCTCGAGCTGCGCGAGCTCGACCTGCAGCTTGCCTTCGAAGCTCGCGGCTCGCTGGGCGAAGATGTCGAGGATCAGCCCGTTGCGGTCGAGGACGCGCGTCTTCAGGGCCTGCTCGAGGTTTCGCTCCTGGCTTGCCGTCAGCGGGCGATTGACGAGGACCAGCTCCGTGCCCGAGTCGGCGACGAGCTTCGCGAGCTCCTCGACCTTGCCGGAGCCGAGGAAATAGCGCGCGTCGGGGCGCTCGCGCTGCGCGTGCAGCTCGCCGACGATGTCGGCGCCGGCCGAGCCGGCGAGCGCTTCGAACTCTTCGGTTTCATCTTCGTAGCAGGCCCGGTTCAGGCCAATGTGCACCAGCAGCGTTCGTTCGCCGCCGGACGGGCGCTCAAGCAATCGGCACTCCCTGCCGGACGGTCAGAGCCACTTCGGGCCTGCCCCACGGCACTGGCATTTCAGAAACGCGGCCTCCCGATCAATCGTCGCTGTCATCGTCATCGGAGGCAGGCAGACGGACGTTGCGGGCGGGAACGACCGTGGAGATCGCGTGCTTGTAGACCATCTGACTGACGGAGTTGCGCAGTAAAACGACGAACTGGTCGAACGAGTCGATCTGGCCTTGCAGCTTGATCCCGTTCACGAGGTAGATCGAAACGGGTACCTTCTCCTTTCTCAGCGCATTCAGAAATGGATCTTGAAGCGACTGACCCTTGGCCATGAACGTCTCCTTTATTGTTAGGTTTGTCGAGGTCAGGTCCGAAGTTCACCCGCACGCGAACGCGCCGACTGAGATCTCGTTCCGCTGACTGGTCCCACTTACGGAACAAAATTAGTCCCACAACCTGTATATGTTAGCACAGGCCGTTCCGATCACGTCCACCGCAGCCACTCCGACCTGATACGCTCGTGCAATTTTCCGGCCAGCTGCGGCGAAAATGCCTCGAAGGTCTGCGAAGTCCTCTCCGAGCGCAGCCACGTCATCTGACGCTTGGCCAGTTGCCGAGTCGCGACAATGGTTCTTTGTCGCGCGACGTCCCAATCGTAATGGTTGTCCAAATAACCCCAGACCTGCCGATAGCCGACGGCTCGCATAGACGGCGTATCCGCCGTCAGATCCGGCCGCGACCTCAGTTCCTCGACCTCGCCGATGAAACCTGCTTCGACCATGACATCGAACCGCCGTTCTATTCGGCGCGCAAGCGCGGATCGATCCGGAGGCACCAATGCAAGAATTGCAATCGAAAACCGCGGACCGTTCGGCACGTCGCGGTGCAGCACGCTGATCGGGTTTCCCGTGAGCATGTAAACCTCAAGGGCGCGCTGAATCCGCTGGCGATCCGTCGGCGCGATCCGCGCCGCAGCCTCCGGGTCGACGTTCTTCAGCTCGGCGTGCAGCGCCGGCCATCCCTCGTCGGCCGCACGTTGGTCGAGGGTTCGCCGGAGCTCGGCATCGGCCTGCGGCATCTTTCCCAAACCTTTGGTTAGTGCGCGCAGATACAGCAAGGTTCCGCCGACCAGAAGCGGCAAGCGGCCGCGCGACGTGATGTCCGCAATGGCTGCGGTCGCATCCTCGAGAAAACGTCCGGCCGAGTAGGCCTCGGCCGGATCGGCGACGTCGATCAGGTGGTGCGGCACCGCCGCGCGCACATCGGCGTCGGGCTTGGCCGTGCCGATGTCCATGCCGCGGTAGACCATTGCGGAGTCGACGCTGACGATCTCGAGCGGCAGCTTCTCGGCCAGCTCCAGCGCCAGGTCGGTTTTGCCGCAGGCGGTCGGCGCCGTCAGACAGATCGCACGAAGGGTGCTGGCAGCCACGTCGCTCCGGTTACTGCCCCCGCAGGAACATCCGGTCCAGATCCCGCAGCGTGATGCGGGTCCACGTGGGCCGGCCGTGATTGCACTGGTCGCTGCGCTCGGTGCGTTCCATCTGCCGAAGCAGTGCGTTCATCTCGGCTACGTCGAGCTTCCGGTTCGCGCGCACCGCGGCATGGCATGCCATCGTCGCGAGCAGCTCGTTGGCGCGCGCGTCGACGCGGTCGCCGCCGCCCGTCTCGGTGAAGTCACTCAACACGTCGCGCAACAGGGCGGCGGCGTCGCTGCCCTCGAGCAGCAATGGAATGGCACGGACCTGCACGCTGGTCGGCCCGCGGCGCACGACCGAGAAGCCGAGCCGCTCGAGCTCCGCCTGACGCTCCTCGGCGACGTCGGCGTCCCGGGGCGAAAGCTCGACGTCGAGCGGCACGAGCAGCTCCTGCCGCATCAGCTTGTCGTCGTCGTAAGCTCGCTTCATGCGCTCATAGGTGATGCGCTCGTGCGCCGCGTGCATGTCGACGATGATCAGGCCGTCGCGGTTCTCCGCCAGCACGTAAATCCCGGACAGCTGCGCGAGCGCATAGCCGAGCGGCGGCACGCCGTCGCGATCCGCGCCGCTTCCCGGCGCGTTGCCGTGCACCGGCGCGCCCGACGCCGACGCACCGCCCGCGAGCGACGCCACACCGGCCGCCGAAGCGCCCGCGGCGTCGTTCACGCGGTCGGAGCCTGCGGCGCCACGCGCATGCAGGCGATCGAACAGGTGCGCATGCTCGCGCGCGCCGCTTCTGAGATCGAGCCCGCCCTGCCGATGCCTGCCGAAGCTCCAGCCGGGAGCGCCGCCGCTTTCGCCTCCGTAAGGCGCCGGCGCGCTTTCGCCCTGCACTGGCGCGTGCTCCGCCGCGGCGGCGCCGCGGATCCGGGTCGGCGGCCGTTCGTGACCGCCCGAGTCCAGCGTGCGCGCGAGCACGGCCTCGATCGTGCGGAAAACGAAATCGTGCACGAGGCGCGAGTCGCGGAACCGGATCTCCAGCTTGGCGGGATGGGCGTTGACGTCGACGCGGCGAGGGTCGAGCGACAGGAACACGACGAATGCGGGCTGGCGCGACTGGTACAGCACGTCCTGATAGCCGAGCCGGGCCGCGTGACGCAGCAGCTTGTCGCGAACGAAACGCCCGTTGACGAACGTGTACTGCATGTCCGGCTGGCTGCGCGAGAACGTGGGCGCGGCGAGCCAGCCGTGCATCGCGACACCTTCGATCTCGCGCTCGAAGTAGCTGGCACTTTGCATGAACTCGGCGCCGCAGAGCTCCGCGATCCGCGCCTCGCGGGCCTCGCGATCGTTCGCCGCAGAGAGCCGCAGCACCGCGCGGCGGTTGTGCTTCAGCCGAAACTCGACGTCGGAGCGCGACAGCGCGAGGCTTTTGACGACCGAGTCGACGTGGCCTGCTTCCGTCCTTTCAGCGCGCATGAACTTGCGCCGTGCCGGGGTGTTGAAGAACAGATCGCGTACCTCGACGGTCGTGCCGTAAGGGTGCGCCGCCGGACGCACGTCGCCGACGTCGCCGCCGTCGACGGCGACGCGCCACGCGCCGTCCGCGCCCGCCGCGCGCGACGTCAGCACGAGCCGCGAGACGGAGGCGATGCTCGGCAGCGCCTCACCGCGAAAGCCCATCGAGCGCAGGGCCTCGAGATCCTCGAGCGACGCGATCTTGCTCGTCGCGTGCCGCGACAGCGCCAGCGTCAGCTCGTCGCGCTCGATACCGATACCGTCGTCGGTGATCCGGATCAGCCGGCTGCCTCCCGCCTCGAGCTCGACGTCGACACAGCGCGCGCCGGCGTCGAGCGCGTTCTCGACCAGCTCTTTGACGACCGACGCGGGGCGTTCGACGACCTCGCCGGCCGCGATCTGGTCGATCAGGCGTGATGAAAGGATCTGGATGGCCACGCGCGCATTGTTTCGATGTTCACGGCGCGTGACAAGGCGGATCGGAAAGCGTCGGAGCCCGGTTTCGCCGCCGCAGGCGGCCCGCCCGCCGCCGGAGAAATAGAAAGGGCTCTGCCCCCCTTGCTCGACCGCGACTGGCGGCTCAGCCCTGCGGGATCGTCAGCACCTGCCCGACGCGGATCACGTCCGACTTGAGGCTGTTGGTGCGTTTCAGCGCCGGCAGGCTGATCCGGTAGCGCTCCGCGATGCCTGACAACGTGTCGCCGCGGCCGATCACGTGCTGGACCGGAACCGTGACGCGCTGCGTCGGATTGCGTGCCAGGTACGTGTCGGGCGGCGCATGGGTCTGGAAGTAGTCGAGGATGCCGGCGAACAGAGCGCGCGCGAGCTGCCCCTGATAATTCGAGTCGCTGAGCGCCGCCTCCTGGCGAGGATTCGAGATGTAGGCCGTCTCCACGAGCACGGAAGGGATGTCCGGCGACTTCAGCACGACGAACTGCGCGCGCTGCACCTGGCGCTTGCGCATCGCCGTCACGGTGCCGAGCCGGTCGATCAGCCGCTCGCCGGCGATGGTGCTCGCGCTCATCGCGGCGTTCTGCGACAGATCGAGCAGCACCTGCCGCAGTATCGGATCCTTGTCGGCCAGCGACACGCCGCCGATGAGGTCGGACGCGTTCTCGCGCGCTGCGGCGCGCCTCGCGACCTCGTCACTGGCGCCCTTCTCGGACAGCACGTAAACGGTCGCTCCCGTGGCGCTCGAGTTGCGATAGGCATCGGCATGGATCGATACGAACAGATCGCCCTGCGCTTCGCGCGCGATTTCGCGCCGGCGGTCCAGCTCGATGAAGTAGTCGCCGTCGCGCGTCAGCACGGCGCGCACGCCCGGCTGCCGATCGAACTCCGCGGCCAGCCGCCGCGCGATCCCGAGAACGACGTCCTTCTCGCGAAGGCCGCTGCGGCCGCTGGCCCCGGGATCCTCGCCGCCGTGCCCGGCGTCGATGACGACGACGAGATCGCGGCCCCGCGAGTCGGGCTGCGACGATGCGCGCGTGACGACCGGCTCGGACGTGCGGGGCTCGAGGTCGATGACGAGGCGATGGCCGTACTGCTCGTTCGGCGGCAGCAGGAAGCTCTTCGGCCGGACGGTCTGCTTCAGGTCCAGCACGACGCGAAGCTCGCCGCCCGGCCGCTTGCCGGTGCGCACGTCGGACACGAAACCTTTCGGCTCGGGCAGCGCGACGGGTCGAGGCAGCGACGTGCCGGCAAGGTCGATGACGATGCGGTCCGGCCCCGACAGGGAAAAGAGCCGGTGTTGGGCGGGCGCGGACAGATCCAGCACGACGCGAGTCGCCTCCGGACCCGACCATACGCGCACGCCCTCGATTTCCGCCCCGTGCGCGGCGACGGCAAGCCCCGCCAGCGCGATCAATGTCGCGAATTGCGGCCAGATTCGGACGAACACGCCAAGCCTCCCTCGAAGCGGTTTGTTTATGTTACAAGCATCAGCCGCAACGTCAAACCTTTTTTGTCATACGAATGAGAGGATTAGATAGCCATCTTAGAATCAGTTTAAGCAAGGGTTAAGCGAGCGTCCGAATCGCTGCGGCACCGGCGTCCGTCTGCGCCCGCGCCGTCAGCCGGCGGGCCGCCTCGCCCTCGATCTCGAGCCGGAGCACGACGTCGCAGGCGGACGCGATCGCTTCGGCCCGCCCCGGCCACTCGACCAGCAGCCATGCCGTCTGGTCCGCGAGCCAGTCGCGGATGCCGAGGTTTTCGAGCTCTTCGCCGCCGGCGAGCCTGTAGAGGTCGAAGTGGGCGACCACGAAGCCGCCGACCGGATACTGCTCGACCAGCGTGTAGGTCGGCGACGGCACGCGCCCCGAGTACCCGAGGCCCCGCAGCATCGCGCGTGCCCATGTGGTCTTGCCGCTGCCGAGGTCGCCCTCGAGGCCGATCAGCAGCGGGCGCAGCCCCGCGTCCCGGCAGCGGACGGCGAAGTCCGCGGCGGCATCGGCGAGCGCCTGCTCTGACGGGAAGCGCCGCGCCAGCTCCTCGGTCAAGACGGGTTCGCCCATCGCCGCAGCGCCGGCATCAGATCGCCGGCCACGGTGCCGCGCTCGCCATCGGCGGCGGCGTCGTCTCCCGCAAGAGCATGCAGCAGCGTGCCGGCGCGCGCGGTCAGCGGCACGTCGCGCAGCTGTCCCAGCAGACCGCCCAGCACTCCCGACAGCACGTCGCCCATGCCCGCGGTCGCCATACCGGGATTACCGTAGTCGCAAACCGCGACGGAGGGCGCGCCCGGCGGTGCCGCGATGAGCGTTCCCGCCCCTTTCAGCACGACGGTCGCGGCATAGCGCTCCGCGATCGACCGCACTGCGCCGAGGCGATCGCCCTGCACGGCCTCCGTATCGGTGCCGAGGAGCCGCGCGGCTTCGGCGGGATGCGGCGTCAACAACCAGCCGCGGCGCGAAAAAGGCTCGCCGGCCAGCAGGTTCAGTCCGTCCGCATCGACGACCAGGGGCCGCTCGTGCCGTACCACCCTCTGCCACAATGCGCGCGCCCAGTCCGTTCGGCCGAGCCCGGGACCGAGAACGATGCAATCCGCCGCGGCCAGCAGCGGATCCAGATCGGCGGGCGAATCCGCGGCGCGGCACATCAGCTCGGGGCGCCCGCTCATGACCGTCTGCACGCTGTCGCGATGGGTGGCGACGTAGACGAGCCCCGCTCCGACACGCAGCGCGGCCTCCGCCGCAAGTCGGATCGCGCCGGACATTCCGGGGCCGCCGCCGATCAGCAGGACCCGGCCGGCATCGCCCTTGTGCGCCGAGCGCGGCCGCCGCGGCAGCGCCGCGCGCAGCAGAGCCGGATTCAGCCGCTCGAGCGCCGGCTCGAATGCTGCCGAGACGTCCGGCGGCAGCATCAGGTCGGAGAACTCCAGCACGCCGCGACGATCCGGAGCGTCGCCGAGGAACAGGCCCTGCTTGAGCCCGACGAAGGTGACCGTGACGTCGGCGCGGACGGCAGTGCCGAGCACACGCCCGGTGTCGGCGTGGAGGCCGGACGGGACGTCGAGCGCGAGGACGGGCGCGCCCGCGCCGTTCACGTGCTCGACCGCCTCGGCGAACCTGCCTTCGACCGGCCGCGCCAGGCCCGTGCCGAGCAGCGCATCGACGACGACGTCGGGGACGAAGCCGGCCGCGCTGTCCTCGCGCTGCGGCTCGAACGCGTGGATCGCGACGCCCGCATCGCGGCACTCCTCCCACGCCGTCCGCGCGTCTCCGCCGAGACGTGTCGGCGGCACGACGGCTTCGACCCGCACCGACAGGCCCGCCGCGCGCGCAAGCCGCGCGAGCACATAACCGTCGCCGGCATTGTTTCCGGCGCCGCAGAAAACGGTCAGCTTGTGCGCGTCCGGCCAGTGGGCTTTCAGCACGTCGAGGGCGGCCTGGCCGGCGCGGCACATCAGCTCGTACCCTGCAATACCGCGCTGCTCGATCGCGATGCGGTCGAGCTCGCGGACCTGAGCGGCCGAGTAGACGGCGGTGGGCAGGGTTTCGCGCGGAGGAGCCATCGGAGGACCATTATACTGTCGGCTTGCGGCCGCCCTGCCGTACACCGCCTCCGACGGCGCGCCCTTCTTACATCACGATCATGAGCCGACTCTCCGACAAGCAGCTTGCGGAACTCGCGGACGAGATCCGCGCGCGCGGCGCCGAGCTCGGCTTCGGCAGAATCGGTATCAGCGGCATCGACCTCGCCGAGGACGAAGCTCATCTCGAGCGCTGGCTTGCCGAGGGCCGCCATGGCGAGCTCGACTACATGCACCGCCACGGCCGCAAGCGCGCTCGGCCGGACCTGCTGGTGCCGGGCACCGTCCGCGTGATCTCGGCGCGCATGGATTACTGGCCAGGCCGCGCGGCGGACGCCGAGGGGGTGCTCCGCGACCCGCACCGCGGGTACGTATCGCGCTACGCGCTCGGGCGCGACTACCACAAGGTGCTCCGGAAGCGGCTGAAGCGCCTCGCGGACGGCGTCGAAGCGCGGATCGGTCCATTCGGCTACCGCGTGTTCACGGACAGCGCGCCCGTCCTCGAAAAGGCGCTCGCCCGCAATGCGGGCCTCGGCTGGATCGGAAAGCACACGAACCTGATCGACAAAAACGCAGGCTCGTGGTTTTTCCTCGGCGAGATCTTCACGGACCTGCCCTTGCCGATGGACGAGCCGGGAGGCGCCCACTGCGGCACGTGCCGGGCGTGCCTCGACGTGTGCCCGACCGGCGCGATCGTCGCGCCGTATCAGGTCGACGCCCGCCGCTGCATCTCCTACCTGACGATCGAGCTGCGCGGACCGATCCCCGAGGAGCTCCGACCCGCGGTCGGGAACAGGATATTCGGCTGCGACGACTGCCAGTTGTTCTGTCCCTGGAACAAATTCGCGAAGCCCGCAGCGGAGGAGGATTTCAGCCCGCGGCACGGGCTCGATTCCGCATCGCTGACGGAGCTGTTCCGGTGGACCCGCGAGGAGTGGGCGGCTCGAACGGAAGGCAGCGCAATCCGCCGCGCGGGCTACGAAGGCTGGCTGCGTAACGTCGCGGTCGCGCTCGGCAACGCACCGACGACGCAGGGCGTCGTCGCCGCGCTGCGCGCGCGCGCGGACGACCCTTCGCCGCTCGTCCGCGAGCACGTCGCGTGGGCGCTCGAGCGCCACGCCGCCTGAGTCACTTTCGGCGCCGCGCCGGCTTCAGTCACCCGGCGGGGTTATGCCGACTGCGTCACGCTCGTGAACCGGGCGGTTCGCTACGATCTCGCATCCGGAAGCTTTTCGAGCACAAATGAGCACGGTCAGCATCGACTCGCTCGCACAGGGAATCGACTCGGACTTCAAACGCTCGCTGCTGAACAGCATCGCCCTGTTCCGCGGCGTCGACGCCGACGTCATCATCGATCTGTTGCCGCAGTGCGGGCGCATCGACGTCGCGGCCGGCAAGGTACTGCTGTCGCCGGACCGCAGCAACCATTGCGTCTACGTCGTCCTCAGCGGGCAGCTCGCCGTCCACGTCGGCTCGATCGACGCGCCCAAGATCGCCGACCTCCTGCCGGGCGCCTGCGCGGGCGAAATGTCGCTTATCGAAGATAAGGACCCTTCCGCCCATGTGATTGCAGTCGAGCGATCGCACCTGATGGTCATCAGCCACGGCATCGTGTGGCAGATGGTGGACCGTTCGCACGCGTTCGCGAAGAACCTGCTCGTCGTGCTTTCCGAGCGCGTACGGTCCGACAACGAATACATCGCGAGCAGCCTCGGCGAGCTGCGGCAGGCCGAGCTGAACGCGATGACCGATGCGCTGACGGGGCTCGGCAACCGCCGCTGGATGCACGAGATGTTCACCCGCGAGCTGCAGCGCGGCGCCCGCGACGGGTCGGCGCTGTGCCTGATGATGGTCGATATCGACAACTTCAAGCGCTTCAACGATCACTACGGCCATATCGCCGGCGATCGCGTGCTGGCCGCCGCCGCGGCGACGCTGCGTGAGTATCTGCGGCCGACGGATCTGATCGCCCGTTTCGGCGGCGACGAGTTCGCGATCCTCTTGCCGGCGACGCGGCCCGAGGACGCCGAGCGGACCGCGCGCCGGATCCGCGAGGAGCTGATCCAGCGCTCCCCCGCCAGCCTGCCCGCACCCGTGACGATATCCGTCGGGATCACGGATGCCCGGGACGGAGATTCCGTCGAGGCCATGGTTCACCGCGCCGATGCCGCGATGTACCGCGCGAAGGATGCGGGGCGCGACCGCGTCGAGACGGACCGCAGCGCGGGCAGCTGATCAGGGACTCGAGTTGTCGATGAGCCGCGCCGCGCCGAGCCACGCGGCGCCGAGCACGATCAGCTCTTCCGGCGTATCGCCGGGCTGCGGCTTCGCGAGATCGCGGGCGCGCCTGATTTCGACGTAGTCGGGCTCGAAGCCGGCGCGCTCCAGCTCCTCGATCGCCTGGCGCTCGAGCGCCGCATGATCCGCGTCACCGCGGCGCAGAGCCTGCTGCACGCGCTCGAGCGCCGCGTGCAGCGCCGGCGCCCGCCGCCGCTGCTCCGCATCGAGATAGCGGTTCCGCGAGCTCATCGCGAGGCCGTCCGGCTCGCGCAGCGTCCGGCCCGGCACGACTCTGACCGGCAGCCGCAGATCCACGATCAGCCGTTCGAGCAGAATCAACTGCTGGTAATCCTTGCGCCCGAGCACGAGAACGTCCGGCCCGACGACGTTCAGCAGCCGGCACACGACGGACGCTACGCCGTCGAAATGGCCGGGGCGGCTCGCGCCGCACAGCTCGCGGCTCAGGCTCGGCATGACGAGCCGCACGGCCTCGTCGGTACCGAAGGGATAGATCTCCTTCTCGTCCGGCACGAACAGCGCATCGACCGGTGCCGAGCGCTCGAGACTCTCCCGGTCCTCTTCGAGCGTGCGGGGATAATCGGCGAAGTCCTCGCCGGGGCCGAACTGCGTCGGGTTCACGAAGATCGTGACGACGACGCGGTCTGCGATCCTGCGCGCGAGTCGCACGAGACTCAGGTGCCCTTCGTGCAGATTGCCCATCGTCGGCACGACCGCGACGGTCTGATGCTGCGCGCGCCAGCCGGCGACCAGGTCGCGGACGGCGCAAGCGGTGCTGACTGCGAGTGAAGAGGACAAAGCCTGCGCCCGGATCGACGTGGCCGCCATTGTATCAGTCAGCCGAGCGCCTCCGTGGCCGGATTGAAGAAGTGGCGACCGTGCTTGATGCGCAGAATCGTCCGCAACAACTCCTGGTAGTCCGCCTCGCGGTGGATAGGATCTATCGACGCAGCGTTGACGATCAGCAGCGGCGCATCCTCGTAGTCGTAAAAGAACCGCGCGTACGCCTCGCCCAGCCGCTCGAGGTAATCCTGGTCGATCAGCTGCTCGTAGCCGATGCCGCGGCCCGCCACGCGGCGCATCAGCACGTTGGCCGGCGCCTGCAGGTACACGACGAGGTCCGGCTTCGGCGGATCGAGCTCGAGCGTCGCGGCGACCTGATCGTACAGCGCGAGCTCGTTCGGATCGAGGTTCAACTGAGCGAACAACCGGTCCTTGTCGATCAGAAAGTCCGCGATGCGCACCGGCGAGAACAGGTCGCTCTGGCGGATCTGCTCGATCTGCCGCGCGCGCTGCAGCAGGAAGAACAGCTGCGTCGGCAGCGCG
>JAFGNC010000065.1 GCA_016927175.1 Gammaproteobacteria bacterium
ACGAAGCCTTCCGACACGGCCCACGACATCACGTTGTCGTAGAACGGCGAGCCGGGTGCGGACTTCGCGCCGCGCGTGAAACCGCCGCCGTGCACGAACACGACGACAGGCCTGCCGTTGCCGGCAGCCGGCGCGGTGAAGACGTCGAGCACGTTACGCTCGTGCGGGCCGTAGCCGACGTCCCGCGACACGTCGACGCCGTCGTAAGGCCGCTCCGGATGCAGCGGCGCATACAGCGCCGTCGTCTCGGGCGGCGCTATGCGGGCGCCGATCCCGCGCAGCGCTTCGGCGACGTCCGCCGGCATGCCGGGCGGTGAGTACGGCGACCAGCCGGCGCCTGACGCTGATGTCGTCACGCGCGCACCTCCTTGCTCGCCCGTCCCGGCGGGCTCGCCGGCGAGAATGCCGGGCGCTCTGCCGCTGACGGGATTGGCGTAATGGAACGGGATCTCATAGACGGTCGGGAACATGTCGAAACGGAACGTCGGCGGGGCATCGGGCGGAAAGTCCTCACTCGGCCCGGGCACGCGCCTGCCCGGGCTTCGCGCCCATCCGCCGTCGTAGCCCGCCGTCCAGGTGTTGTACGCGTGAACTTTGCTGAACTTCCAGACCCCGTCCTCCCTGACCGCCTCGTTCTCGTAGACCGCCGCGCCGAGAGACGGACGGCCGCCGAAGCTCAACTGCTGCATCATGCGCGCGCGGATCTTCGCGGACTTGCCGTCCGGCGCGACGTGGATAACGTGCTGCATCTGCACGTGGTTGCCGAGCCGTCCCTCGACCGGCCCTTCCGGCCCGAAAGCCGCGAACAGGAAACGGCGCACGCGCTCGCGCCCGCGGTACACGCCGCGCTGCGCGAGCTCCATCGAGCCCTGCTCCGCGAACAGATCGGCGAGGTCGTTCCACAGGTTCTTGTCGAGGTAGTAGCCGTAGGCGTTCTCGAGATTCTCGAGCTCGTGGTAGTCCTTGACGCGCTGCACGAGCCTTTCGGCCTCGTCGACGGCGTCTGCACCCGGTTGCGCCAGAGCCAGCAGGTCGTCCGCGCTCCGGACGGGGCCGTCGCCGGCCCGCGCCGCCGAACGTCCCTCGGCGTCACCGCCCGGGGTGTCGCCGCCCGCGGCGGGAACGTCGACCGGCGCAGTTACGGCCCGAATGGCATCTTCGCTCGGCCGTCCCTCGCCCTGCGGATAGTGCGGCGGCTCTCCCGTCACGGGATTCGGGTAGTGGTAGGGCGGCACGTGCGCCTTCGGGTAGATCTCGTAGCGATCCGTGGGCGGGCGATCGGGCGGCAGCTCCTCGCTGACGCCGGGTGCCGGTTTCGCATCCCGCGCCCAGCCCTCGTCGTAATCCGTGATGAAGGTCGGGTAGTAGCGCAGCGAGTTGAATTTCCAGACGCCGTCTTCCTTGACGAAGGTGTTCTCGTAGATGCCTTCGCTCCACTCGCCGTGGCTCTCGTAGACGCCGGTCATCGCGAGCGTGCGGCCGCGCAGCTTCGCCGTGCGGCCGTCCGGCGCGACGGTCACGATCGGCTGCAGCTGCACGTGGTCGTTCAGGTCACCGTCGCGGAGCCCGGCCGGGCCGAGCAGATCCAGAAACTCCCGGATCCGCTCCCGGCCCACGTAGACGCCCCGCTGCGCCATCTCGATCGTGCCGCCCTCGGCGAAAAGATCGGCGACGTCGTCCCACATGCGCCGGTCGAAGTAGTAGCCGAAGACCTTCTGCAGGTTCTCGACCTGCTGCTCGTCGTGCAGCCGCTCGGCGCGCCGGACGAGGTCGCGAACGCGGCCGAGATCCGGCGTGTCGCCGTCGAGCCTCCCGCTCCCGCGCGCGGCGACCGTGAATCGGGATTCCTCGACCGTCCATGCCGCGCCGCCCGAGCCGCTGCCCGGGTTCTCGTAATGGAACGGCGCGATACAGGCAGCGGGAAAGCCTTCGCAGGCCATGTTCCGCTCGCGGTCCGCCGGATGCGGAAGCTGCCGTGGCCCGCGCGCACTGCGCGGCTCTTCCGGCGCGGCCCAGCCGGTGTCATAGGGCGCGCCGAAACCCGCGTGGTAATCCAGCGAGCGGATCTTCCACACGCCGTCCGCTTTGGCGTACGTGAAGTTGTAGACGCCCTCGGCCCACACTGCACGGCCGCCGTAATTGCCGAACATCGCGAACGCGCGCCAGCGCCCTTTCGCCGTCTCGCCGCCCGGGTCGAGGTGCACGACCGGCTGCAGGTTCATGTGATTGTAGAGCCGACCGTCGCCGAGCCCGACCTCGCCCATCTCGCCGCCGCCGACGTTCATGTAAAGGTGCCGCGTGATGCTCGGCTTGCCGACATAGACGCCGGCCGGGTAGTTCGCGACGGCGTCGTCGGTGAACAGCTCCGCGAGATCCGTCCACATGCCCTTGTCGAGGTAGTAGCCGTACGCCCGCTGCAGACGCTTGATCGCGCTGACGTCCTCGGCGGCTTCGATCTCCGCTTCCAGGCGGTCGAGCCGCGCCGCGGACTGAGCCTCGGCCCGACCCGCTGCCGCACCCGCCAGCACGAGCAACACGAGCGCCGTGTTCGCCAACTTCGATCTCATCGGCTCCCCCTCCCCGGAAACGCCGGATTCAATCGACGAGGTTCAGGAACACCCACTTCTTGCCTTCGGCGAGACCCGCGAGCTGCCTGCCGATCGCGCCGTAGACGGGCGGCGACGACGTGACGTGCTGCGTGCCGGCGTGCATGTCCCGGAACAGCCGCTGCATCGTGCCGGAGCGAAGCGCCTGCGTGCCGGCGGACTTGTAGGCGAACGCCGCGGCGGCATGCGAGGACCATGTCGCATGGGCGAGCCCGAGCCGCATCAGCGTGTGCTGGTGTGTAGACAGACGGTCGCCGCGGTCGAGCGTCTCCCTGACGTCGTTCCACGTCTCGTACACGAACGCGCGCGCGGAGCGGTAAACGGCCTCGGCATTCGCGTACTGTTCCTGAAAGCTCGCGCTGTCGGCCAGCGTGCCGGGCCGGCCGGCCTTCTCGTGCACGATGTCGCGCAGCTCGTCGAGAATCCGGCGGCCGATGCCGCAGGCCCACGCCGAGTGGCAGATCGCGGCAAAGCCGATGATGCCGATCGTGTACAGGCTGCCCCCGCGCAACGGCTCCTCGGTGGTCGAGAAGTGCGTGTAGGCGTCGGGTACGAAGGCCGAGTCGATCGTATAGTCGATGCTGCCCGTGGCCCTCAGGCCGAGCACGTCCCAGTTGTCGATCAGGTTCGCCTGCTCGACGGGCAGCACGAAGATCCGCGCTTCCTGCGTGCCTTCGATCAGGCCGAGCGTGTGAATGTGCGTGCCGTGCTTGATGCCGGACGCGAAGCTCCACGATCCGCTCAGCAGGAAACCGCCGTCCTTCGGCACGGCCTTGCCCGGCCGCGTGCCCTGGCCCGCGATGACCGGCAGCCGGTCGCCGCCGAACAGCTCCGCGATGGCTTCATCCTTCAGATAAGCCGCGCCGGTGCCGATCGCAAGCGCCGAAGCCATCAGCACCCAGCCGGCGGACGGATCCCCGTAGGCGACGTTCTCGATGACCTGCAACGAGGAGACGACGTCGAGCTCGGCGCCGCCGCGGATCGAGCGCGGCACCCACATGCCGTACAGCCCTTCCGCGTGCAGCGCTTCGACCACGGGTTCCGCCAGCTGCCCTTCCCTGTCGCCGTATTCCGCATGCTCCCGCGCGATGGCCGCGACGGCCTTCGCGCGACCCGGCAGATCCGCGATCGGCGTTGCGCCGCGCTCGTTGATCATGTCGCCTTCCTCCGAGTTGCTTCGTTCATCGCATGTCGGGGAATCCTAACCCAGACGGTGCCGGATCATGCATTCCGCGATCTTTCGTCGGGGGGACATCGGCCTTTGTCCGGGCCGGTGCCGGAAACGGCACCACGCGAGCTTACAGCGGCCAGCTGGCCGCGAATGCCGGCCCGTATCGCCTGCATCGCGGCCAGCGAAGCCACGCCGTACTTCGGTACGGTTCTACTGTTGGGTTTGCACCCGCTCGTCCTCCCCTAGATCCTCGAGCCGTTCCGCACTGCAGCTGCGTCGAACGCGGCAACACCGGCCGCGGCGGCATGCGCAGAGCGCGTCGTTCTGTGACGCACCGGCTTCCGCTGTCGAGTCTGCGCCAAACTCCGGCCGGGAACAAGCAATGACACCGTCCGGACGGCTGCCGCGATGTGGGCGCACCGCCACAGCCTCCGCCGGCGAAGTCTGGACGCACTCCCGGCGAGTCAGTAATGTCTGCTCAGCCGCTCGCGCCGCCGCGGCGGAACGATGAACCCGGGGGAGACAGACTCGATGGATCCGCGGGCCAGATTCGGCGTCGCTGCCGCGGCCCTAGCCGCCGCGTTCACATTGGCCTCCGGCCACGCATCGGCTCAGGGGTCATCGGCAGGCAGCCGCGGCATCCCTGCGGCGCCGCCCTTCAGCGCGAGCCGGCTAACCGCGCTGCCGACGGACGGCTGGCTCACGAACGGCGGCAACCTCTACAACCAGCGCTATTCGCCGCTCGATCAGATCAACCGCGGCAATGTCTCGCAGCTGCGCGCCGTGTGGCGGGCGTCGCTGAACGGTTCGGGCGTCACGCCTCGCGCGGGCAATCAGGCGCAGCCGCTCGTGTACGACGGCGTCCTCTACATCGTCACGGGCGAGAACGACGCTTTCGCGTTGGACGTCGACACCGGCGAGGTGCTGTGGGAGTACGAAGCGAACGTGGATCCCGCCGTCGCGCGTCCCTGCTGCGGCTGGGCAGCGCGCGGGGTCGGAATGGGCGACGGCAAGATCTTCGTCGGCCGGCTGGACGCGAAGCTCGTCGCGCTCGACCAGCAGACCGGCGACGTCGTGTGGTCGATCCAGGCGGAAGACCCCGTGGCCGGCTTCAGCATCACGAGCGCGCCGCTGTACTACGACGGCCTCGTCATCACCGGCTTCGCCGGCGGCGACCTCGGCACGCGCGGCCGCGTCAACGCGTACGACGCCGACACCGGCGAGCTCGCGTGGCGCTTCTACACGGTGCCCGGCCCCGGCGAGATCGGTCACGAGACGTGGCCGGAAGGCAGCGACGTGTGGAAGTACGGCGGCGCGGCCGTATGGCAGACGCCGGCGATCGACCCGGAGCTCGGTCTCGTCTATTTCTCCACCGGCAATCCCGGGCCCGTGCTGAACGGCAACCTGCGCGAAGGCGACAACCTGTTCTCCGTCTCGATCGTCGCCGTCGACGCGAAGACCGGCGAGTACCGCTGGCACTTCCAGCAGGTGCACCACGACATCTGGGACTACGACTCTC
>JAFGNC010000066.1 GCA_016927175.1 Gammaproteobacteria bacterium
CAGGCCGGCCGGTATCTGCCGGAGTACCGCGAGTTCAGGCAGCGTCACAGCTTCAAGGAGCTCGCGGGCTCGCCGGAGCTTGCGACCGAGGTCACGCTGATGCCGATGCGCCGGTTTCCGCTCGACGCGGCGATCGTGTTTGCGGACATCATGAGCCCGCTGCCGGCGCTCGGCATCGACTTCGACTTCGACCCGGGCCCGGTGGTCGCGAACCCGATCCGCGACGCGGACGCAATCGAGCGCCTGCGGACGCCGGAGCGCGAAGAGGTCGCGCCGGAGGTGATCCGTGCGCTCGCGATGACGCGGGCCGAGCTGCCGGACACGACGGCGCTGCTCGGCTTCTGCGGCGCGCCGTGGACGCTCGCCGCGTATCTGGTCGAGGGCCGCGGCGTCAAAGACTTCCCGACGCTGCGGGGATTCGCGGCCGCGCGGCCGGACCTGCTCGACCGGCTGCTCGCGCGGCTGTCGGATCTGATGGGCGACTACCTGCTGCGCCAGGCGGAGGCCGGCGCCGACGCGGTGCAGATCTTCGACTCGTGGGCAGGCGTGCTGTCGCTCGGGGACTGGCAGGCGCTGATCCGGCCGCACCTGGCGTCGCTGCTCGACAGGGTCGGCGCCGCGGGCGTGCCGCGGATCCTGTTCCTGCAGAACGCGCCGCACCTCGTCGACGCCTACGCCGGGCTGCCGGCCGAGGTGCTGGCCGTCGACTGGAGAGTCGACATGCCCGCCTTGCAGGCGCGCTATCCCGGCCGTTCGCTGCAGGGCAACATAGACCCCGCGATCCTGACGGCGGGCCCGGAGCCGACGCGCGCGGCCGCGCGGCGGCTGCTCCACGACGTCGCGCCCGCGGGTCACGTCGTGAATCTCGGCCACGGCATTCTGCCAGGGACGCCGATCGAGTCCGTCGAGGCATTGATCGAAGTCGTGCATGGCGAGAGCCTCCCGCGCACTTCGCCCGCATGAGTCACAGGAGGACGCATCACATGGCGACGAGCAACGAAGAGACGAAGAGCGAAACCGGCGGCAGGGCCGGCACCGCGCCCGAGCCGCTCGACCTGAGCGAGAAGGGCCGCCGCGGCGGCGAGACGATCTCGCTCGACCGGCGCCTGTTCATGAAGTTTACGGCTTTCGGGGACTGCCCCGATCCGCAGGAGGCGGCGGCACGGCTCGAAGCGGCGGGAGTCTTCGGCGCGCTCTACCTCGACGCGAACGATCCGCAGGGCATCGGCATCATGGTCGCGGACGAGGATCCCGAGTTCTTCGTCACGACGCTGCGCACGCTGTTCAACGAGCCGCCTTTCGACGAGTACTACTACAAGCCCGAGTTCGACATGCTCGGCCGCAGCTACTCGATCGGCTACGAGCCGGACCTCGAGGACACGCTGCTCGTGAAGCCGCGGCAGAAGCTCGTGAACCCGAAGCATAAGTGGGCCGTGTGGTACCCGCTGCAGCGCTCGAAGGGATTCCAGCGGCTGCCGCGGGATCACCAGATGCGGATCCTGTCCGAGCACGGCACGCTCGCGAAGCGCTTTGGCGTCGCGGGACTCGCGAACGACATCCGCCTCGCGTGCCACGGCCTCGACCGCAACGACAACGACTTCATCGTCGGCCTCGTCGGCCCGACGCTGCACCCGCTGTCGGCCGTCGTGCAGGACATGCGCAAGACCGAGCAGACGGCGCAGTACCTCGACAGCCTCGGCCCGTTCTTCGTCGGCCGCGTCGCGTGGCAGACGCCGCAGTGAGCGGCAGGCGCCGCGCGTTCGGTGCCGATGCCGGACGGCGGTCCGATGTGGGGAAGTTTCCGCGCCGGACTTGTGAGCGGAGAAACCGCCGTTGCGAGTGAACACCAATGCATGCCGGGAACGCTGACGGACTGAAGCTTTACGACGACGAGCCGCACGACTACGACGCCGTGCTCGTCGTGTCCTTCGGCGGGCCGGAAGGGCACGACGACGTGATGCCGTTTCTCGACAACGTGTTCCGCGGCCTTCGCGGCGTCACCGACGAGACGAAGCAGAAGATCGCCGAGCGTTACTACCGCTTCGGCGGCGTCAGCCCGATCAACGCCCACACCCGCGCGTTCATCGACGCGCTGCGGCAGGATCTCGACAGCCGCGGCCCGTCGCTGCCGATCTACTGGGGCAATCGGAACTGGCACCCGCTGCTGCCCGACACGCTCGAGCGGATGAGCCGTGACGGCGTCCGCCGCGCGATCGCCTACGTGACGAGCACGTTCAGCTCGTACAGCGGCTGCCGCAAGTACCGCGAGGATCTGTACGAGGCGGTGCAACGCCTCCCCGCCGCGCCCGCCACCGATCGCCCGCCTGCCATCGATCGCCCGCTCGTCATCGATCGATTGCGCAACGGATACAATCATCCGGGCTTCATCGAGGCCGTGGCCGATCGCGTGCGCGAGGCGCTCGAGCGAGTCGTGCCGGAGCGGCGGGCCGCGACGCCGGTCGTGTTCACGGCCCACAGCCTGCCCGAGTCGATGGCGCGCCACGCGCCGTACGAGGCGCAGCTGCAGGACGCGTGCCGGCTCGTCGGCGATGCGCTGGAGCACCAGCGCTGGCAGCTCGCTTACCAGAGCAACAACGCGCGTTACGGCGGCGAGCCGTGGCTCGGGCCGGACATCGTGCAGGCCCTGGCCGATCAGAAGGCCGAAGGCGCCGGCGACGTCGTCGTCGCGCCGATCGGTTTCGTCTGCGACCACATGGAGGTCGTGCTGGACCTCGACGTCGACGCGGCCGCGGCCGCGCGCGAGCTTGGCATCGACATGATCCGCGCCGGAACGGTCGGCACGCATCCTGCATTCGTCGGCATGGTCAGGGATCTGATCGTCGAGCGCATCACCGCGAGCGGCACGCGCCGCGCGCTCGGCACGCTCGGCCCGGCGCACGATTTCTGTCCCCCCGACTGCTGCCTGAGCGGCAGGCCCGGTCCCGTGAAGCCGACCATCGGAGAAGCGCGAGAGGCATCGAGTGAGCACGAAAGGACACCATGACGTCGTCGTCGTCGGCGCGGGGCTCGCCGGCCTCAACGCCGCGCTGAAGCTCGAAGCGGAGGGCTGCGACGTCCTCGTGCTCGAGGCGCAGGAACGCGTGGGCGGGCGCATCCATTCGATGCGCCACCTCGGCAGCAACGCCGAAGCCGGCGGCACCTATATCGGCGCCGGCTACACCCGAATCATCGACGCCGCGCGCCAGTTCGATGTGCGGCTCATCGACGTCACGCCGATGCTCGAGTTCTTCCGCGAGCAGGACCTGGTGCTCGGCAGCGAGATCATTCGCCAGAGCGAGTGGGCCGAGCACGAGCTGAACCCGTTCCCGGAGCGCGACCGCGCGCTGCTGCCGTGGCAGTACCACCGCGTGCTCGCGATGCGCGAGAACCCGCTCGACTCGCCGCACTGCTGGATCGAGCCGGAGTACGCCGATGCCGATGTGTCGGTCCACGAGTGGATGAAGTCGCTCGGCCTGTCCGACCGCGCGATCGAGATTGCTTACGGCATCAATCCGAGCTTCGGCGCCGATGCGCACGACATCTCGGCCCTGCTGCTGTTCTTCCGCGCGGCCTTCTCGAAGGCGCAGAGGCGGTTCGCGCCGGAGGGCAGCGTCGGCTACACGGCCGAGGGCGGTGTGCAGCGGCTGCCGGAAGCGATGGCGGCGGGGCTGCGCCGCGAGGTGGCGCTCGGCAGCACGGTCGTCGGCATCGAGAGCGGCGACTACGACGCTCGCGTGTACCTCGCGAACGGCGGGACGGTCACGGCGTCGGCCGTCGTCTGCGCCTTACCGTTCAGCGTGCTGCGCGGGCTCGCGATCGACCCGCCGCTGCGGGGGCCGCAGGCTCAGGCGGTCCGGTCACTGCGCGTCCAGCCGATCACGCAGGTGTACATGCGGCCGAAGAGCGCGTTCTGGCTCGAGGACGGGTATTCCGCGAGCCTCTACACCGACTCCGCGGCCGGCATGGTCGCGGCGGTGCGCAACGGCGAGGACCCGAATCAGGTCACGACGATGACGGCCTGGCTGATGGGACCGAACGCGGCGCGGGCCGACGCGATGTCGGAGCAGGACGCCGGCCGCGAGGTCGTCGCCGCGATCGAGCGGATAAGGCCCGCGGCAAAGGGCCAGCTCGAGCTGATCGGCCTGAAGTCGTGGGGCCGCGACCCTTACGCCCTCGGCGCGTGGACCTATTTCCGCCCGGGCGAGGTGCGCGCGTTCGCGGCGCACATGGGGCAGCGCCACGAGCGCATACACTTCTGCGGCGAGCATCTGGCGCGCTCGAATCGCGGCATGGAGGGCGCCATGGAAACGGGCGAGCGCGCCGCGGACGAAATTCTGGCGGAGCGCTGAGCCGGCACCGGAACTTATGCGCTTTGGCTATACGGGAATGAGAACTTAACCGTTCCGGTCCTACCCCGTCGCCCTTAATTTAGTTCCGTCACCCGATAGCGAGGCATCGCTCGCCGCACAGGAATCGGTGCACGAGCGCGAACTTTCATATGAGCGCAATTCCGACGGAGCTCGAGAAGGATCTGCTGTCCGGCAAGCCGGCGGACCTGATGTCCTACGACGAGGAAAGCACGCGCGCACTCGCGCTCGAGCACTGCAACCGCATGTTTGCAAAGCTGAAGCCGCGCGAAAGAGTCGAGTGGGCTTTCGAAAATCTGCCCGGCAATCACGTGCTGACGTCGAGCTTCGGAGCCCAGGCGGCCGTCTCGCTGCACCTGATCACGCGCGTCAGCCCCGACATTCCGGTCGTGCTGATCGATACCGGATACCTGTTCCCGGAAACTTACCGTTTCGTGGACGAGCTGACCGAGAGGCTGTCGCTGAACCTCAAGGTGTACCGGGCGGAGCTGTCGCCAGCCTGGCAGGAGGCGCGGTACGGGCAACGCTGGCAGCAGGGGATCGACGGCCTCAACGCGTATAACGAGGAAACGAAGGTCGAGCCGATGCGCCGCGCGTTGCGCGAGCTCGGCGTCAGCAGCTGGTTCGCGGGGCTGAGACGCAAGCAGAGCGAAAGCCGCGCCGGGATTCCGTTCCTGGACTGGGCGGGCGGCCGCTGGAAGATCCATCCGATCGCCGACTGGAGCGATCGCGACGTGCATTACTACCTGAAGGAGCACGTACTGCCCTATCACCCGCTCTGGGAGAAGGGCTACCTGTCGATTG
Source organism: Gammaproteobacteria bacterium (assembly GCA_016927175.1). Lineage (GTDB taxonomy): Bacteria > Pseudomonadota > Gammaproteobacteria > Steroidobacterales > Rariloculaceae > ZC4RG20. The sequence goes on from JAFGNC010000066.1 coordinate 5,172, forward strand.
GGGATCACCACAGCACGCGCCCGATCCACGAAGTCGGTACGCTCGACCAGACGCGCTTCTTCGGGCTGAAGCGCGAGTGCGGGATTCACGAGATCGACCTGGCCGACCTGTGATGTGACGGCGCGACTCGCTCGCGCCCGCGCGCGGCTCCGGTCGAGGCACCCAGTCGACAGCCGCTGACGGCATCGATTCACTGGCAGGAGACAGGAATCATGAGCGCGAAACCGAGCAAGGTTCTGGACGAGGTGCTGGCTGCCAATCGCGATTACGCCGCGAGCTTCGGCGACAAGGGGAAACTCGCGATGCCGCCGAAGCGGCAGTTCGCGATCCTGACCTGCATGGACGCAAGGCTCGATCCCGCCAAGTACGCGGGACTCGCCGAAGGCGATGCTCACGTGATCAGGAACGCGGGCGGGCGCGCCAGCGACGATGCGATCAGGTCTCTGGTCATCTCCTACAAGCTGCTCGGCACGCGCGAGTGGTTCGTGATCCACCATACGAACTGCGGCATGGAGACGTTCAACGACGAGACGATGCGGCGGCTCCTCGCGAGCAGCCTGAATACCTCGACGCTCGACGCGAAGGGCTGGCACGACTCCGGCCTCGACGACGGCTCGCGGGAAGGCGAGTTCATCGACTGGCTGACCATTCACGACCAGGCGCAGAGCGTGGTCGACGACGTGACGCGCATCCGCCGGCACCCGCTGGTGCCGAAGTCGATCCCGATCTACGGCTACATCTACGACGTCGGCACGGGGCGGCTCGAGGAGGTCGCGGAAGCGACCGAGGCCGGCCGCGCAGGCTGACGGCGTCCCGAAAAGGGGTCAGGGCCCTTTTCCAGTAAAAAAGGGCCCTGACCCCTTTGATTTCCGAAAAGGGCCCTGACCCCTTTTCTGCGCCGGGTCAGCCGAGGCTGGCGAGCCACTCGTCGTCGGAGCCCTCGGAAACGTCGTCGAACAGGTAGGTGCCGAGATAGCGCTCGCCGGTGTCCGGCAGCATCACGAGCAGCACGGACCCCTCCGGAGCGCGCTCGGCGACCTTCAGGCCGGCGGCGAGCGTCGCGCCGGACGAGATGCCGACGAAAATGCCTTCCTCGCGAGCGAGCCGCCGCGCCGTGTCCTTGCCCTCCTCGTCCGTGACGGGAACGAGCTGGTCGAACACCTTCGGGTTCAGCACGTCCGGCACGAAGTCCGGGGTCCAGCCCTGGATCTTGTGCGGCTGCCATTCCTTGCCGCCGAGCAGCGACGCCCCGGCAGGCTCGGTCGCGACGATCTTCACGTCCGGCCGCGCCAGCTTGATGACCTCGCCCGCGCCGGTCATCGTGCCGCCGGTGCCCCAGCCGGTGACCCAGTAATCGAGCCGCCGACCGGCGAAGTCCTTCAGAATCTCGGGCCCCGTGGTCTGGCGGTGATAGGCAGGATTCGCCGGGTTCTGGAACTGCCGCGCCAGGAACCAGCCGTGCTTCTCGGCCAGCTGCTCCGCCAGCTTCACCATGCCCGTGCCGCGCTCGGCCGCCGGCGTCAGCAGCACTTTCGCGCCGAGTGCCCGCATGATCTTCCGGCGCTCGATAGAAAACGTCTCGACCATCGTCGCGACGAACGGGTAACCGCGCGCGGCGCAGACCATCGCCAACGCAATGCCGGTGTTGCCGGACGTCGCCTCGACGACCGTCTGCCCCGGCTTGATCAGCCCGCGGCGCTCGGCGTCGTCGATGATGCCGATCGCGAGGCGGTCCTTGACGGAGCCGAGCGGGTTGAACGCTTCGACCTTGACGTAGACGGTCGTGTGCTTCGGCGCGAGCCGGTGCAGCCGGACGATGGGGGTATTGCCGATGGTGTCGAGAATGCTGTCGTAGATCATGTCGTCACTCTTTGCACGAGGTGGGAAGAGGAATAGGGAGCCGAGGCTGGAGCTTAGCTTACACGAGCGAGTCCGCGCGCCGCCCGCTCGTCGAAGACCTCGAGCCGGCTCGGCCCGAACCAGGCGTATCGTTCCGCCAGCCGCGCCGTCTCGCCGATCAGCAGCAGCGCCGGCGGCCGGATCTCGAGCCGCTCGCGGGCCCGCGGCAGCAGGCCGAGCGTCGTGCGGACCACGCGCTGGGTGTCGGTCGTGCCGTTCTCGACGACCGCCACCGGCGTTTGCGGCGAATGGCCGCGCTCGATCAGCTCGGCGCTGATCGCGCCGTACTGTGCGACCCCCATGTACAGCGCAAGCGTCTGTCCGGGCCGGAACGAGCCGAGCTCGCTCGCGCCGTCTTCATTGGTATGCCCCGTCGACAGCAGGACGGTCCTCGACACGTCCCGCAGCGTCAGCGGGACGCCGGCATAGGCCGCGCAGCCGACGACCGCGGAGACACCGGGCACGATCTGAAACGGCAGCCCCGCCTCGACGAGCGCGTCGAGCTCCTCGCCGGCGCGGCCGAACACCATCGGATCCCCGCCCTTCAGGCGGCACACGCGCTGCCCGGCGGCCGCCCGCTCGACGAGCAGCCGGTTGATCTGCTTCTGGGTGATCGAAGGCGCATGCGGCGTCTTGCCGACCGGGATCAGCTCGGCATCCCGGCGCGCGTAGCGCAGCAGACCCGGCGCTCCGAGCCGGTCGTACAGCACGACGTCCGCCGCCGCGAGCAGCTGACGCCCGCGCAGCGTGATCAGATCCGGGTTGCCCGGCCCCGCACCGACCAGGTACGCCTCGCCTCGCCGGGAGCCGCGCTCGCCGCGGCGCCAGGCGTCGAGGTCGCGTTCGAGCGCCGCTTCGGCCTCGGCGTCCCGGCCGGCGTAGCAATGCTCGGCCGCCTCGCCCTCCATGGCCTGCTGCCAGAAGTGTCGGCGGCGGTCCGGATCCGGCAGCGCCGCCCGCGCGCGGCCGCGCCACCGCCCGGCGAGCCGCGCCAGGCTGCCGATCCGCTGCGGCACAAGCGTCTCGACCAGTCCCTTTATCCAGCGGCTGACGACGGGCGACGCGCCGCCGCTCGAGATCGCGATCGTGACCGGGTCCCGGTCGACGATGGCGGGCATGATGAAGGTGCAGAGCTCGGGATCGTCGACGACGTTGCAGAAGCGGCGAGCCCGCTCGGCCCCGGCCGCGACGCGGGCGTTGACCTGCCGGTCCCCGGTCGCCGCGACCACCAGCCAGTAGGGCTCGAACTCCGGATCGCCCTCCCCGAGCTCGCCGCGCTCGAGCTTCAGCCGCGGTTCCTGCTCCGCCAGCGCCTCGAGCGGCGCGGTGAAACGCGGCGCCAGCACCGTGACGCGCGCGCCGGCCTCGAGCAGCAGCTTCGCGCGGCGCTCGGCCACGACGCCGCCGCCGACGATCAGGCAGTCGCGCTCGGCGAGGCTCGCGAAAAGAGGCAGATGGCGCATAGCGGTGGCACGTCGTCCTTCGCCCGGGCTCCCTGCGGCGGGCGCGCCGTGGTCTGGGGCCCGGGGCTGAATCGAATGCGGCAACGATACCGTCTCGCCGGCGCCCGGACCAAGACCGAGTTTTTCTTCGCTTATTACCCGCTTGCCGCCGATCCCCGCGAGCGACTGGCCGTGCCGCCGGCTTGGGCTCCGGAAGGGATCGCGAGGCGGCGGCCCCGCTTGCCGCCGGTCTACGCGAGCGACGGGCCGTGCCGCCCGCTCCGTGGGGCCGCGGAAGGGATCGCGCGGCGGCGGCGCCCCGGGTCTGGCTTCGGTTCACGTTTGTAACCGCCGGTTATATACTTCACCGATGCCGCCGACTCTGACGAGGACGCGGCATTTTCAGTTCACGGGCAGGGAGCGGAGTCGCCGTTGACGCTGAAGCAGCTCAAATATCTCGTGGGCATCGTCGACAGCGGTCTCAACATCACGTCGGCCGCTGACAGGCTCTACACCAGCCAGCCGGGCATCAGCAAGCAGCTGAAGCAGCTCGAGGCCGAGCTCGGCGTGCAGCTGTTCACGCGCAAGGGCAAGAGCCTCGCCGCGATCACGCCTGCGGGGCGCGAGGTCATCGCGCGCGCCCGGAAGATCCTGCGCGAGGTCGAAAACATCTCGAGCCTCGCCAGCGACCTGACCGCCGAGCAGGAGGGCAAGCTCGCGATCGCGACGACCCACACGCAGGCGCGGTACGTGCTGCCCGAGGTGATCCGCAGCTTCCGCGAGCGCTACCCGAAGGTGGACCTCGAGCTGCATCAGGGCACGTCGGAGCAGATCTCGGAGCTGATCGGCACCAACAAGGTGGACTTCGCCATCGCGACGGGCGGGCGGCATCTGTTCCCGCAGCTGACGCTGCTGCCGATCTTCCACTGGCACCGGATCGCGCTGGTACCGAAGCAGCATCCGCTCGCCGAGCAGGATCGGCCGCTCGACCTGAAGACACTGGCGGAGTACCCGCTCGTGACGTACGTCTTTTCGCTGACCGGGGAGTCCTCGTTCAAGCGGGCGTTCCACGAGCAGGGACTCGAGCCGCGGGTCGTGTTCACGGCGCGCGACGCGGACATCATCAAGACGTACGTGCGAATGGGCATGGGGGTCGGCGTCATCGCGTCGATGGCCTACGAATGTCAGGACAGCGAGGACCTGATCGCGATCGACGCCAAGGGACTGTTCCCGAAGGTCACGACGTGGGTGGGCTTCCCGCGCGACATGGTGCTGCGCAGCTTCATGGTCGATCTGATCCACTTCCTGGCGCCCCACTATTCGCCGCGGCTGATTCGCGAGGCTGCGAGCCTGCCGACGCAGGAGCAGGTGGACGAGCTGCTGAAGGACATCGTGCTGCCGGAAAAAGGCGGCTGCGAGCAGGTGACCTGAATCGCCGTGCCGGCCGAGGGATTCTGCCGTGATCGGCTGAGCAGTGGCCGACGCGTGCGGCGCGGCTCATTCCGGGGCCACCGCGACTCGCGATCGACCCGAGCGGCCTTCACACGCTGACGAACAGAATCTGCGCCAGGGAGATCTTTTTTCCCCGCCGCAGCTCGCGAAGCTTCTCGACGAGAAGCTCCAGCACCGGCACGTCCTCCGGTGCCGTGCCCCTGGCGTCGTCGATCAGGTCGAGCAAGGCCACCTCGATCTTCTCGACGGGCGCGTCGGGCACAATCGCAAGGAGGTACCTCGTCGGTGCCACCTCGATCATCCTGACCCACGGCAGGCTGCGAAGGCTTCGGTTCGGCGGGATCAGGACGATGCCCGTTCCGGGCGCCATCTCGATGATCTCGACCTTCGGGCCATCGCGGGTTCCGCTTTCGACGAAGGCATCCACGAGCTTCACGATCGCCTTCGCTCGATCCTCGTCGATGCGCCTGAGCTGATCGAGCGTGCGTTTCGGCAGCGTAACCGTGACCGGACCGCTCGGTTCGTTGAACTTGGGCGGCCGACCGCCGGCGTGGGACTTTTTCATTGCAGCAGTCACGGTTTCATTGCAGCAGTCACTGTTTATAACGTAGCATTTTTCGGAGATTTGGCGTTTTCCAATAGAAACTCCGCGAGGATCCCCGGCGCACCTGCCGAGCCGCCCCGCCCGCCAATCGAGACGGTTGGCGCGCATCCTATTTCGAACGGCTCGTCCAGTCGAGAAGGCGATCGTTACAATGACCGAAGGCCGCAGCCGCAATACGAACGACTACGGATCCTCCACCGATTTCAGCGAACACTGCGACGTGCACTCCTCCAGCGAGGATTACGCCAGGCGTTTCTCGGGAGCGGTGGGGCAGTGGATGCTCGACGTGCAGAGCCGGGCCGTTCTGCAAATGATCGAGCCCTGGCTGGGCGGGACCGTCCTCGACGTCGGAGGAGGCCACGCACAACTCGCAGGGCCGCTGAGCGAGGCGGGCTGCGCCGTGACGATCCTCGGCAGCGACGAATCCTGCGGCGAGCGTCCCGCATCGCTGCTCGCCGGCACCAATGTCCTCTTCACGGTCGGGAACATCATCGACCCGCCTTTTGCCGATGCACAGTTCGATGTCGTGACGGCATTCCGGCTGATGGCCCACGTGCACGACTGGCGGGCCCTGCTGCGCGGGCTGTGCCGTGTGGCGCGGCATGCCGTGATCATCGACTTCGCGACGCCGGAGAGCGTCAACGCTTTTGCCCTGCCCCTGTTCGCAATCAAGAAGAAAGTCGAGCGCGATACGCGCCCGTTCAATCTGCAGCGCCGGCGCGCAGTGGAGTCGGCGCTCGCGCAGGAAGGGTTCGGACACTTTCATCACATCGGTCAGTATGTGGCACCGATGGCGCTGCACCGACTGCTCGATTCGCCGAGGCTGTCGCGCGCTCTGGAAACAGCCTTTCACTCGGGCGGCTTCGCGAACACCATCGGCTCCCCCGTCGTGCTCAGGGCAACGCGCGAGCCGCCTGCGGTGCGGCCTGCAGCGCGGTGACGGGCCAGCGGCTTCGTCCCTTCCCGACGACGCTACCGGGAACGGCCATCGGTGCCCTCATGCTCGGCTCGACGTCGGAACTCCCCGCTGCGCCGGACGCCGGAACGCGAATATCAAGCCGCCGATGGCCGCCACGACGAAATCTACGAGCCTCGCGAGCAGGGCAAAGGCCCCGGCGACGGAAGCCGCAACCCCGAGCAGCTGCAGCAGTCCGACGAAGGCTCCTTCCCTGAGCCCGAGGCCATTCAGTGAGACGGGAACCATGGAAGCGATGACCGCAAGCGGAACGACTACGAAGAACGACACGGCGGGCAGCGCGATGCCTACGGCTCGCGCGGTGAACAGGAAGAACAGGATGGCCGCGATCTGGACCAGCACCGACATGTACACGACGCGCCACACGCGGCAGCCGGGCCGGCGCATGAATTGCATGGCGTTGCTGAGCTCGGTGATCAGGTAGACGGCCTTCGGCCGGCCGCCGAAAGTCCGCAGCAGCACGTCGCTCCACCCGGTCCAGAGGAACATCACTCCGCAGCAGGCGACGATGCCCGCGCACACGAGCAGCGCCGCAGCGACGAACAGGGTCGGCCACTCGCCGCCGCCCGCGGCCTCTGCGCCGATCAATGCCACGGCGCAGACGGCAGCGAGCGCCGCGAAGCCCGCGAGCCTCTCCGCGAGCACGGCGCCGAAAGCGGCCGCAGCCGTCCCCTTGCCGCCAGCCGAGTAGTAGCCCCTGACGACATCGCCGCCCATGGAGCTGGGG
>JAFGNC010000067.1 GCA_016927175.1 Gammaproteobacteria bacterium
AGCCGTAGTTCTGGCCGGCCTCGATCACGTTCAGCTCGTCGCCGCCGCGCGGGCCGAACTCGGTCGACCACAGCGTGCCCGTCTCGGGGTCGAACCGAAGCCCGGTCGGGTTGCGGTGGCCGATCGTATAGAGCTCGGGCAGGTAGTCCTCCATGCCGACGTAGGGGTTGTCCTCCGGGATCGAGCCGTCGTCGTTCAGGCGGATGATCTTGCCGAGATGCGACTGCGGATCCTGCGCCTTCTCGCCCCAGTTCCGGTCGCCGCTCGTGATGTAGAGGCGGTTCTCGTCATCGAACGCGATGCGCGCGCCGTAACTGCCGGACGCCGGGCCCTGACCGCAGCAGCGGCCGTTCTCGGCGGCCATCTCCGCGCTGTACCAGTCCCTGGCCACGAAGATGTCCTCGACGTCGGCCAGCGAGGAGCCGCCGTCCCAGCGCCCGCGCGCGACGGCGAGCGACGTCAGGTCGCCGTCGTCCGGATGCGGCTTCGTGTAGGCGAAGTAGATCAGCCGGTTGTCTTCGAAATCCGGGTGCAGCGCCAGGCCCATCAGACCGCCGATGCTGATGTTGATGATCTCGGGCAGGCCTTCGATCGGAGCCGGGTCGAGCTTGCCGTCGCGAATCACGCGGAGGCGGCCCGGCCTTTCCGTCAGCAGCATGTCTCCGTCCGGCAGGAAGACGAGGCTCCACGGGGACTGCAGATCGCGCGTCAGCACGGACACATGTACGGTTCCGGCCTCGGTTTCGATGTCCCAGGGTCCTTCGCCGAGCGGCGGCGGCGGGGCGGGCTGGGCGAGGGCGGCGGCACTGGCAGCGAGGGCGAGGGCCGCAAGGGCGGCCGATCGGGTCGGGGCGACGACAGGGTTCATCGGCCATGCTCCTTTGAGTTCCTGGCCGATACTAAGCGAAGGCGCGATGTTTCAAAACACCCGACGCCGTCATGCGAGCCGCTGCGAGTCGTCTGCGAGCCGCAAGCGCGGCCGGGCCCCGTTGCTTCGGATCGCTCAGCGCGGCGATGCGTGTTACGGCGGCCGCGAGCTCAGCGTTCTACTCCCGCGGCGCCGCGATCGCGGCCATCGTGAGCCGCGATACGCAGACGAGCTGGCCGCGCTCGTTCCGGATCTCGATGTTCCATACCTGGCTCGACCGGCCGATGTGCACCGGGCTCGCGACGCCGGTCACGACGGAGCCCTCGGGCACCGGCCGCAGGTGGTTCGCGTTGATCTCCTGGCCGACGAAGTGGCGAGAGGGATCGTGGTTGGCGGCATTCGCCGCGACGCTTCCGATCGTCTCCGCGAGCAAGACCGAAGCGCCGCCATGCAGCATGCGCATCGGCTGGCAGGTGCGGTGATCGACCGGCATCGTCGCCGCGACGTGCTCCGCGCCCATGTCGACGAGCTCGATACCGAGGTGCTCGGCTGCCGTGTGCCGCAACCGCGCGCGAACGTGCTCGAGCGTGATGCCCGGCCGCCAGAAGGAGTCGGTGTGATCTGCGGCCATTCAGTCGGTCGGCGGCATCGCCGGGAACCTTGGCAGACTCGGATCGACATGATCCCAGGGCACGGCGCTGCGAGTGTAAATGACGCTCTCCGGCTTGAACGCGTCCGGGTCGTCCAGCAGCGCTGCGTTGACGATCGTGACGCCCGGCATCGCATCGCCCTGATCGAAGACCACCTGGAACAGCGGTTCGCCCCGCGCCTCGTAGCGCAACGCGCCGCACAGGCAGGAACCCGTCATCGTGCCAGCCATCGTCGTCCTCCTTCTCTACGATCTCCACGATGCATGAAGCGGCGGGAGCTCGTCGATCCGATCATTTCCGCTTCGAGGATCGCTCGCGTGAGCTGAAGCTTGCGGTGATCTTCGGCCCGTCCGTACTCTAGCAAGGGCGCCATCCCTGTCAATTCACACCGCTCGAGAGGAATCAGCAATGAGAACTACAAGACTTACTTTCGGGTCTGTCGCAGCCCGATCCGTTGCAGCCGCATTCCTGGCGCTGCCCGCATCGATCGCACTCGCACAGCCGGCCGCGACACCGGCCTACCTCGAGGTGCGCGAGGTCGCGCACGGCGACGTGCAGACGTTCGGCTACCATTCGGACTCGCTCGACCGCGAGCGCGAAGCCGTCGTCTACCTGCCGCCCGGCTACGAGAGCGGCTCTGAACGGTATCCGGTCCTGTACCTGCTGCACGGCGCTGGCGGCGACGAGCGCACGTGGATCGACCGGCAGCAGGCGAACGTGATCCTCGACAACCTGATCGCCGAAGGCCGGCTCGAGCCGCTCGTCGTCGTGATGCCTTACGGCTACACGACGCGGCTAGAAGAGGGGCAACGGCGCCGCGGCCCCGCGGCTTACAAGACCGACATGGAGGAGTTCGCCGTCGATTTCATCGCGGACCTGATCCCGCAGGTCGAGTCACGCTACCGCGTGCGGGCAGACCGTGAGCACCGCGCGATCGCGGGCCTTTCGATGGGCGGCGGTCAGGCGTTCGCGATCGGGCTCGGCCACCCCGAGATGTTCACCGCCGTCGCCGGATTCAGCTCCGCGATGCAGATCGCGAACAGCCCCGACTGGGGCGGCATCGACATGGAGGCCGCGCTTGCGCGCGCCGACGAGATCAACGAAAACCTCGATCTGCTCTGGGTCGGCTGCGGCACGGAGGACACGCTTTTCGGCGTGAACAGGGCATTCTCGGAGCAGCTGACCGGGCAAGGCGTCGAGCACACGTTCCGCGTCACGCTCGGCGCGCATACGCCGGAGGTCTGGAGCCGCTACCTGCATGAAGTGGCGCCGCAGCTGTTCTGACTCCGCCTCGACGCAGTGACGCTCAGCGAGGACGGCGGAATCGCCGTCCCGGGCGCGAGACTCAAGACGGCGAAAGTGCCTCAAATGACAAGATTTTCAACGGGAAAGGGGGCGACGATGTGTATATAATTACAGCATCATGATCAGACTGGCACGGAGGTTCTTATGACCGCGCATTCCGTGGATTTCCGGCCCGCTTCGGCGCACGCGGACGAGTCCTCGATCGACGAGCTGGACGCCGCGATCTGTACGCTGGCGCGGCAGATGAACGCGCAGACCTATCGCTGGCTCATGCTCGTGCGCGAGTTCGACGATCGCATGGGCTGGGCGAAGTGGGCGTGCCGCACCTGCGCCGAATGGCTGGCGCTGCGCTGCCAGCTGTCGCTCTCCGCCGCGCGCGAGCATGTGCGCACCGCGCAGGCGCTGCGCGAGATGCCGTCGATCTCCGCGGCTTTCGCCGAGGGGCGGCTGTCGTACTCGAAGGTGCGCGCATTGACGCGCGTCGTCGAGTCTCACAACGAGCAGAAGCTGCTCGCGTACGCGCTTGAGGTCACGGCCGCACAGCTCGAGGAGCGCTGCCGGGAGATGCGCAACGGCGAGCCGGAGTCGGTCTGTGGCGCCCGCAGAGCCTGGGAACGCCGCTCGCTCACGCTGCGGCGAGACGTCGCGCGCGGCACGATGTCGATCAGCGTCGAGGTACCGCTCGACGCCGGCGAGCTGATCGCGCAGGCACTCGAGCGCGCGGTCGAGGCAGGCGAGGCCGCTAGCGAGCACGAGTTCGGCACGGCGAGCCGGCCGCCCGCCGTGCAGGATGCTGCGGAAACGCGATCGGCGCCGGGCAATGGCTGGTACGCGCAGCAGGCGGATGCGCTCGTGGCCGTCGCGAAGGCGTATCTGTGCGGCGGTGGGGAGGCGGTGAAAGGCTCAGCTGCCGCGGACCGCTACCAGGTCGTCGTGCACGTGGACGAATCGGCCCTCCGCGGAGGTGCGGGGCGGTCGGATCTGCCAATCGAGACCGTCAAGCGGCTTTGCTGCGACGGCAGCGTGATCTCGCTCGAGGAGGACGAGCGCGGCAATCCGCTCGACGTGGGGCGCAAACGGCGCACGGTGACGACCGCGCTGAGGCGAGCGCTGTGGTCGCGGGACCGCGGCTGCATTTTTCCGGGCTGCCATCGCAAGCGCTATGTGGACGGTCACCACATGCGGCATTGGGCGGACGGCGGGGAGACGAGCCTCGAGAACATCGCGCTGCTCTGTTCGTTCCACCATCTGCTCGTTCACGAGGGCGGCTTCAGGATGGCGCGTGACGCGAACGGCGAGTTCTACTTCCAGCGGCCGAACGGGCGAGTGATTCCAAGAGGAGGCTATCGGCTGGAGGACGCGGTCGACGACTTCCCGACTGACGACGTCCCGATCGAGTACGCCCCGGCGGACCCAGGGCTGATTGACGACTCCCCGATAGACGACGGCCGCGCCGCGGCGGCGACGAGCGCAGGCGCTTCCGCGGAGGTGCGGGAAGCGCGGGCGGTGTATCGCGTCGCGCGGCGAGCGTTTTGTATTCCGATGTAGCACACATCATCGAACGCCCTGAAACGGCTCGAGGCTGAACCGCAGCCCGACGGCTCGATCTCGACAGCCTGCCGCCGTTGCGAAGGAAGGCGAAAGAACTCGGAAGGCTGGCGAATCTTCTACGTAGCTGGCATGTTTCGAGGCAAGATGCGGCATATAGATGGCCTTTCGCGTCGGGAGGAACGAGTGAATCTAAGAGCTTCTCTTCGGGGTCTGACAGTCATCGTTCCGCTGTTCGCAGGCGCGTTCGTGACGCAGCCTGCCGCGGCAGCTGACAAGGTCACTGCGCTCGACATCGAAATCGTCCCGCCCACCGTCGTGTCCGGCGGTGTCGATTGGAAGATCTATGGCGACGACAACCGGAACGCTTCGGTGAAGGTCGTATACAGAGAGGTCGGATCCGCAGACTGGGAAGAGGGACTCGATCTGTTCCGCCTTCAGAACGAAGACATGAATCCGTATCCGGGCGGCATCTCTACGGACTCGCATCCGTCGCGTGGCGGCAAAGGTGCGCTGATGATGCGCCCGCTGCTCGTATACGACGTGCCCAATATGTTTTCGGGCAGCCTCTTCGATCTCGAGCCGGATACCGCGTATGAAGTGCGGGTCACGATGTCGGATCCGGACGGCGTTCAGGGCGAGGCCGTGCAAATGGGCCGTTTCAACACTCGCAGGGAGCCGGCGACGGAGGAAGAAGGCGGCAACGTTTATCACGTCTATCCTTGGGACTATAGCGGGCCTCGTATCGAGCCGTCCTTTACCGGCCTTATCGCTGCATATTACCGTGAGGCGCGCCATGCCGACTGGTCGACGGTGGGTCCCATCCGCGTCGAGCCAGGAGACACGATCGTGGTTCACGCAGGCGTCTACAGGGACAACCGCGAACACTACAACGACGGTGTAGAGGGCCAGACCGAGCCCCGTTTGGCCACGCCGTTCGACGGCACCTACTATCTGGTAGCCGATGGCACGCCGGAGCTTCCCATTACCATCAAGGCTGCCGGTGACGGCGAAGTGATTTTCGACGGAGCCGGAAATGCCGTCCTGTTCAACATGATGGGCGGTGATTATCACCACTTCGACGGCATCAGCGTCAGGAACACGGAAGTCGGATTTCTCACTGGCATCAAGGGCATCGCCGGGTCGGACGGCTTTGCCCTGACAAATTCGAGAATTGAGGACGTCGGCCGCGGGATTCAGGGCGATTGGGCCGGCTCGGACGATTATTACATTGCCGACAACGTCTTTGTCGGACGCCACAGCAAGACGAGGCTGCTGGGCTGGACCGATGACTGGAAAGACTACCCGGGCTTCCCGGAAAAGATATCCGGCCCCGGCGGTTCCGAATATGCCGTCAAGGTGTACGGCCGCGGACACGTGGTCGCCTATAACGACGTGCGGCATTTCCACGACGGCATCGATGTCGCCACGTATGGAGCGCCCGAGGAGGACGAAAGCCTCCTGCCCGTTTCCATCGACATCTATGGAAATTTCATGAACGCGTTCGGCGACAATTGCATTGAAGCGGATGGCGGTGCCCGGAATATCCGCGTGTTCGACAATATCTGCTTCAATGCCGTCGGCGGCGCCTACAGCGCTCAGACCATATTCGGCGGCCCAGCCTACTTCATCCGAAACGTCATGGTGGCCGGCGTCGGCGTGGCTGCCAAGCTATCGATCACTCCGGCTGGCGTGCTGCACTTCAACAATACCTACGTCGGCGAGAATCAGAACATGGGCATCGCCTCGAACCTTCACTTCATCAACAACCTGTTCGTCAGTCACGGCGGCCAAGGTTCGAATAGCGGCTTCGGTGTCAACACCTACACCAACTACTCGAGTTCCGACTACAACGGGTTCTATATCGCCGACTCGTTCGAAAACGCGTTCAGCTGGGCATCGCCGCCGAAAGGCGTAGCCGTCGATTACGAGAATGATCCCGTCGCGCAGACCTTCGGCGGCTTGCCGGACTACGCAGCCGCGACCGGGCAGGATGCCCACAGCATCATGTTCGATCCCGGCAGCTTCGTGAGCTTCACGATGCCGGACAACAGCGACATGAGCTACATGTATCCGACCGACGGATACGATCTTCGTCTGAAGAGAGGCTCTGCGGCGATCGATCGCGGAAAAGTCCTTCCGAACGTTACTGACGATTACAGGGGCTCGGCCCCGGACCTCGGCGCCTACGAGCTCGGCGGCGTGCTGCCGCAATATGGTCCGAGGAACTGAGCCGGTGCGCGCGTCACTCCTGCTCGGAACGATCGCGCCAGTAATCGTTCGCGACCGCGATCGTCCGGAAGTGAATTGCGACGACTTCCGACGCAGCAATCAGGCTGTCGGGATCGTGCGAATACTTTGACCGCCCGGCCGTCAGCACTTCGCGGTCCGGCTGCGTCGTCGCGACACCGCGCCGCGCGAGCGTGACCGCAAGCTCGAAGCCCTCCTGCGGTGTCGCCGTCATCAGGCTGGGCAGCCAGGTTTCCTCTGCCGTCGAGCGGCCGTCTTCCTGCGCTATCGCGCAGGGTGCGAGCGAGGTTAGAACGAGTGCGAGCGTGAACGTGCGGAGCGTTTTCATTGCTGCCCTCCTGTTTGAAGATTTCCCTGAAGAACTCTCCTAAAGCACTCTCCCGAAGTTCTCCCCCTGAGGTCATTCGAGCCCGTTGGCGGCCCCTTACTGCGTCAGGATCTCGACTGCGTCAGGCCCCTCGAGGACGATCTGCGCGTTCGCCTGGCCGGGATCGATCTGATTGAACGTGCCGGTCGCGCGAATGCGGACGCCCGTGCTGATCAGCTTGTTGCGGCCGCTGACGATCGTGTCCGGATCCGCCGCGTCCCAGGCCGCCTGCAGCTTGCCGCGTATCTGCTCGAACGCCTCCGGATCCTCGAAATTCACGAGCGTGAACTGGCGCTGGTGATCTCCCGGCAGCGCCTGCAGCACGGCGAACACGTTGAAGCGGACCTGGGGGCTTTCCGGAAACAGCACGAGCGGGCCCTCGATCGACGCGGGCTGCCCGTGCAGCGCCATCACCGATTCGACGACCTCCACCGGCGCCTCGATGTCCTGCAGCTGCAGATGGACCGGCGTCTCCGGGCGCGAGCGGATCTCGAAGTGCAGGCGCACCAGGTCGTTGCGGGCGAGATCGCGCGTCAGCTCCGGGCGCCGCACGAACACCGGCAGCACGACGTCGTCGTGCTCGACGACGAGCACCGAGCCGCCGGCGTGCACGGCGTGCACGAGGAAGAGCTCGCTGTCCTTGCCGCGCAGATCGTCCGGGATCGTCGCCTCGTAATCGTATGTCGGTATCGGCGGCGTCGGCTCGTACTTGCGGACGACCTCGAGCGCGCTGAGCTCGACGTGCATCTGCGCCGAGCGGTTGTCCATCAGCTTGCCCTCGATGCGGACGCGGTCGTGGCGCTTCAGGTCCGCCAACGCCGCCTCGAGCGCCGGGTCCCCGGCGACGAGCGATACGTCGACGGACTCGAAGAAATTCCCCGGATCGCGGTAGGTGAAAACGTACAGATCGAGGTCGGGATACGCGCCGTGAATGCTGCCTTCGACGGCCCGGCCCGCCCGGATTTCGCGCCGCAGCTCTCCCTGCAGCGAGCTGCAGGCCGAAAGGAGCAGGCAAAGAAGCGGCAGCAGCGCTCTGACTTGAATCCATCGCATGCTGAGATTGTGCCATCGCGGAGGGGATGGCGCAGGAACGAGGCGCCGAGGATGCCGAATCCTAGTTTCGCTCCGCGCGAAAAAGTGCGCTGAGGTCGATGCGGGCTCCCGGCAACGACCCGATTTCGGTCAGGCCCGCGTCCGCTCGCGAGAACGCCGCCGAATACCGGCCCGCGACCGGTGCGCTCCGGAAATGGAGCAGATCCGCCTGCAGGTCGACGATCCAGAGCTCGGGTATCCCGTGGCGCGCGTAGAGCGGTGCCTTGGCCTCTAGGGCATAGCGCAACGTTGCATCGCTGACCTCGACCAGCAATAGCACGTCGGCGGGCGTCGGATGCCTCGATTCGTAGTCATCGTCCCGGCGCTTTACGACCGCAACATCCGGCTGCACTTCCGTATGGAAGTCGAGGCGGACCGGCGATTGTGCCCGCACGATTGCCCGTCCGCCGACGGCGTCATGCAGCAGGTCCGCCGCTCAGCGCCGCAACGCGTGCTGCTCGAAGAACGCCCACATCGCGGCCGTCGCATCCACTTCGTCGCGCGCCCACGTGTGTCCGAGCCCGTCGATGCGCACGAGCCGCACTTCTGCGCCGTCGTCGCAGCCTGTGTAGCGCAAGGTCGACAGCGGCCCGGGCTCGTCCTCGAATAGCGCTTCCCGGTCGCAGCCGTTGTGAGCGGCCCAGCCGCCGAGCGCATCGGGCACGCTCTCGAGCCACTCCTCGCCGCGCCCGGCGGCGTTGCCGTCGTAGGTGTTCTGCGCATCGGCGAGCCCATGGAAAGTCAGAACCGGAACCGGCCGCCCGTCGCAGGGGGCTGGCCAGCGCAGGCCCGCCATCGGCGCTATCGCGGCGATACGCTCGCCGAGCCGGCACCCGAGCAGCGACGCCATGCGGGCGCCGCCGGAGAAGCCCGTCGCGTACACCCGATCGAGGTCGGTGCAGACGCGTGCCGCCACGTGATCGATGACGTCGGAGACGTACTGCACGTCGTCGGCGCGGCCCTCAGTCACCGGCACGTTCCAGCGGCGGCCTTCGTCGGCTTCGAGTGTCGCGACGAGAAAGCCCTCGCGCGCCGCGAGCGCCTCGAATCGGCTCGTGCCGGCCTGGCCGGCCGACGTGCCGCCGCTGCCGTGCAGATCGAGGACGAGCGGCAGCGGCGTGCGGCCGTCGTAGCCGGGCGGCACGAACAGCCTGTAGCCGCGCGGCCGGTCTCCCGACGTCAGTCGCTGTGCGGCGACGCCCGAAGCGGCAGCGAGGCTGCACGGTTCCGGTGCGGACGACGTCTGTGCCGCGGCGTTCGATGCGAAACCGACGGCCGCAAGCACGGCCGGCAAAGCATATTCGAGACGCATTCCGCTCCCCCGATGAAGACGTGCATCGTCGCGCAGCCGAAGAGTTCCCGCAACAGAGGGCGCGTCCTCGCGCTCTGGTTGTTCGACGTGTGCGGCGCCGTGACGGCGGGCGTGACGGGTGGGAGGTGACGGCGGGGAGCGAGGGGTACGGGAGGTGACGGCGGGCGTGCCGCTGCAGATGCGGGTCCACCCCCGTGGCGAGCGGCTCGAAAGCCGCGTACATTGCTCCCCTTTTCGCCGTGACGACCACTCCCATGACCGCGAACCAGGACCGGATTCGAGCGTCGGCTGCCCACCTGGCCGAAGCCGCCGCGCCGAGCGCCGTGCTTTCGGCGACGCCGTCGGTGACGCTGATCGTGTCGCTCGTGCTCGCCACCGCGCTCGGGCCGCTCGCGATGTCCTCGTTCATCCCGGCGATCCCGTTCATTCAGGACCACTTCGCCGTCTCGACCACGACGGCCCAGCTGACGCTGACGCTGTCGATGCTCGCGATGGCCTTCACGTCCCTCGCCTATGGCGGGCTTGCCGACCGCTACGGCCGTAAGCCCGTGCTGATCGCGGGCATCACGCTGGCAGTGGCCGGATCGCTAGTGTGCGCCGCCGCACCGAACGTGTGGGTCGTGATCGTCGGCCGCATCCTGCAATCGGGCGGCGCATCCGCCGGGATGGTGCTCACGCGGGTCATCGTGCGTGACGTCTACGGCGACGAGCGCTCCGTCAGCATCCTCGCGTACGTGACCGCGGCCATGGCCATCGCGCCGCTCGTCGGGCCGATCCTCGGCGGCTACCTGATCGATTACTTCGGCTGGCGTGCGATCTTTTTGGCGGTGGCTGCCCTCGCCACGCTGCTGACCGGCCTCCTTGCCCTGCGCCTGCCGGAGACGCGCCCTGCGCATCTGGCGGCTGCCCGGCCCGGCAAGGCGTTCGCCGCGGGGCAGTACAAGGTGCTGCTCGCGCGCTTCCCGTACGTGCGCTACACAATCTACGGCGCGATGATGCAGGGCATCTTCATGGCCTTCATCGGCGGCGCGCCGTACGTCGCGACGGAGGTGTTTCAGCTCTCGGCTGCCGCCTACGGCTGGCACTTCATGGTCGCGCCGATCGGCTACCTGACCGGCAGCCTGATCGCGGGCCGCTTCGGCAGCCGGCTGTCGCGCGAGCCGCTGCTCACCACAGGAGCGCTGCTCGCCGTGATCGTCTGCGCGGTGGCGCTGTGGACCACCTTCCAGCCGTGGTTCGGCGCCTGGACCTTCTTCATGCCGATGTTCGTGCTCTCGTGCGTGATCGGGCTGGTGTTCCCGAGCGCGCAGGTCGGGTTGCTGATCAGCGGCGGCGAGCAGGCGGGCGCGGCGTCGGGCCTTTTCAGCTTCGTGCAGCTCGCGGTCGGCGCGCTGCTCGCGCAGACCGTCGGCGCGCTGCTCGATTTCGGGCCGATCGCGGTCAGCGCGGTGATGACGGGCGCTGCCGTCGTTGCGCTCGCGGCAATCGCGATGCGTCCGCCATGCGGAGAATCGCCGGGATAAGTTCCGCAGGGAGTGCGGAGATTAGATGGCCTATATCTGGCAACAGGAGAACTGGCCTGCCCTGACCTGGATGAAAAATCCCTGTCCGGGCTGCTCGTGGTTATCCTACGCCGGATGAAGGATCTCGCCCGACAACTCAGCGACGCGCATGCCGCGGTGTTCGCCGCACTCGGAATCGACACGGCCTATTCGGCTGTGACGCGCTCGAACCGGCCCGACCTCGGGGAGTTCCAGTCGAACGGGGCACTGGCGGCCGCCAGGGCCACGGGGCGGCAGCCGCGCGAGATCGCCGAGGCCGCGGCGGCGCGCTGGTCCGCCACCGGGATTGCGGCGCCGCCGACGATCGCCGGCCCCGGCTTCCTGAACTTCACGGTCACGGCCGACGCGCTCGCCGCACGCGCCGAAGCCATCGCGGCCGATGCGCGCGCGGGCGCGACGCTCGTCGAGACGCCGCGCACGGTCATCGTGGACTACGGCGGGCCGAACGTGGCCAAGGGCATGCACGTCGGGCACCTGCGCGCGTCGATCATCGGCGACAGCCTGAAGCGTCTGTTCCGTTTTCGCGGGGACGACGTCATCGGCGACGCCCACTTCGGCGATTGGGGACTGCAGATGGGACTGCTGATCGTCGCGGTCGCCGATGCGGTCGGCGGCCTCGACGCTGCCGGGCTCGAGCCCTTCCTCGCGGCGCTGACGCTCGCGGATCTCGAGGCGATGTACCCGGCGGCCGCGGCGCGGGCCAAGGACGACGCGGCATTCCGTCAGCGCGCCCGCGAGGCGACGGCGGCGCTGCAGGCCGGCACCGAGCCGCACCGAAAGATCTGGCGGGCGCTCAGGGACGTCTCGCTCGCGACGCAGAAGCGCGACTTTGCCGCGCTGGGCGTCGATTTCGATCTCTGGCTCGGCGAGAGCGATGCCGAGCCGTACATCCGCGAGATGATCGCAGACCTCGAGCAACAGGGGTTGCTCGAAGACAGCGAAGGCGCCCGTGTCGTGCGCGTCGCGGAGCCGGGCGAGACGCGCAGGAAGAAGCTGCCCGACGGCAGCACGATCGAGATCGAGACGCCGAATCCGCTGATCGTCGTCTCGTCGGAAGGCTCGTCGATGTACGGCACGACCGACCTCGCGACGATTCTGCAGCGCGCTCGGAACAACGAGCCCGATCTGTATCTCTATGTCGTCGACCAGCGCCAGGCGGAGCACTTCGAGCAGGTTTTCCGCGCCGCCGGGCGTGCCGGTTTCGCGCCGCGCGAGGCGCTGGAGCATATCGGCTTCGGCACCGTGAACGGCGCCGACGGCAAACCGTTCAAGACGCGCGCGGGCGGCGTGCTCAAGCTCCAGGATCTGATCGGCCAGGCCGAAGACGCCGCCCGCGCCCGTCTGCGCGCCGCCGAGCTCGGCGCATCGTTCCCGCCGCAGGAATTCGAGGACGTGGCGCACAAGGTCGCTATCGCCTCTATCAAGTTTGCCGATCTCGTCAACTACAGATCGACGTCTTACGTCTTCGATCTCGATCGGTTCACGAGCTTCGAGGGGAGGTCGGGTCCTTACCTGCTCTATCAAGCCGTCAGGATCAAGAGTCTGCTGGCGAAAGCGCGGGAACAGCATGCGGAGCCGGGCCCGGTCAGCGTGGAGCATGCCGCCGAGCGTGCGCTCGTGCTGGTCCTCGACGCGTTCGACGGCACGCTCGCACGCGCGTACGACAAGCGCGCGCCGCACCTGCTCGCCGAGCACGCGTATGCGCTCGCGCAGCAGTTCTCGGCCTTTTACGAGAACTGCCCCGTGCTGGCCGAACGCGGCGCGGCGCGGGCCTCGCGCCTCACACTTGCCGGCGCGGTTCTTGCGCAGCTCGAAACGTCGCTCGGTCTGCTGGGGATCGAGATTCCGGAGCGGATGTGACGCG
>JAFGNC010000431.1 GCA_016927175.1 Gammaproteobacteria bacterium
GCGCATTGTTGCGGACCAGCAGATTCTCGTCCGCGGTCGACGCGAGCGGCTCGGCCAGCAGGATCCGGCCCTGCAGGTAATCGATGTCGTAGTCGAGCACCGGCCTCAGATTGACGACGCCGGTCACGATCCCCGACGCCTTGTCGCGAACCTCGACGCGGACGCGCTCGGAGCCGGTCAGAACGTCCTGACGGCGCAGGTAATACAGCGAACCGCCCGTGCCGCGGAACTCCTCGCGGCTCGGGACCGTGCCGGGCTCCGCGGCGAAAGTATCGAGCTCGAGCCGCTGCTCACCGAAGCTCGTCGCTTCGGGCGACTCGTAGTGCAGCGTGCCGCCGTACAGCCCCCTGTCGATTTGCGTCAGCTCATTGTTCATGTAGCCGACCTTGAAGTCGCCCCACAGCCCGTAATTCGCGTTCTTGTCGAGCCTGACGAAAAAGCGGCCGAGCGTCGGCGCCCCTTCCTGCACGACGCTGTCGTCGCCGAAGGTCGGGTAGTGATAGTCGGGATCGATGCGCCGAAAAAGCGAATCGGGCGACTTGCTCGTGAAGTTGCTGAAAAGGTCGTCGAGCGGCTCCTCGCGCGTATCCGCGCTCGCCGCGAGCTTCCACTGGTCGCCGAATTTACCGTTCACGTAGAAGGCGAGCCTGCCGTAGGAGGACTCATCGTAGGCGAACGGCGCGTTGTCGCCCTGCAGCAGGTCGATCGGCCCGCTGCTGTCGTTCTGCGCCAGCGTCAGGTCAGCCATGCCGACGTAGAACCAGTCGTTGGACGGGAGCTCGAAATCGCGCAGAAACAGCTCGCCGTTGCCCTGAGCGTCGAGCACGGCCACCTCGACCGTGTGCATCCCGCTCGGCAGGATCGTTTCCGCGACGAAGTTGCCTTCGGAGTCCACCGGCACCTGCCGGCCCGCCACCCAGACCGTATGCTCCGGCGGCACGGCGCTGCCCTCGACCCGGACCGTACCGCTGCCGAGGGCGATGTTCGTGACCGCGAGCTCGTTCTCGCCGTAAGCGCCGAGGAGCTCCCCGTGCGGCGCCGCTCCGCCGTAGACGTCCGCAGCCCCGCCGTTCGACGCCGTTTCGCCGAAGGCGGCGAGGCGGCCGCTGCCGGATACCGTGCCGGACTCCTGCTCGAGGACCGGCCCGTCCGCAGGCGCCTCTTCCGGCACCGCCCGCTCGTCGACGATCTTCTCGTCCAGCAGCACATCGGTGTCGGCGGCCGCCTGCTCGCCGGCGGCCTCGTCGGCGGCCGCAGCCTCGTCATCGGTTGCAGCCTCGTCGGCGGCCGAAGCTTCGTCATCGGCCGCAGCCCCGTCGGCGGCCGCAGCCCCGTCGGCGGCCGCAGCCCCGTCGGCGGCTGCGGCGGCGATCGCTCGCTGCTCGGCGAGCGCCTCTTCGGCGACGCGATCGCCGTCGTAGGTCAGCCACAGCGGCTGCGCGACGGTCTCGTCGAACGCGCCGCCCTCGCCGTACGCGCGCAGCACGTACTTCAGCTCGTGCACCGGCCCGCGAAAGCGCTCCGCGGCCGGCCGCCACTCGGCGAGGCCCGCGGCGTCGATCTCGACGACGTCGAGCGGCTCCGCGCGCAGCGATTGTTCGCCGTCGAATATCCGAAGCTCCGCGCGCTCGATGTAGTGCGAGTAGTTGGTGTACATCCGGAAGCGCACGGGCGACGCCGCCGCCGGCACGTCGTCCGCGGCGACGAACGTCACCGTCTTCGGCTCCGCCGACACGCTGAGCCTGCGGCCCGCCCGCAGATTGTCGAAACCGAAGCGGATGTCGGCGCGCTCGAGCGCGACGTCGGTGCAGCGCTGGATGTCGGCCGAGCTTCGGCCGGGATCGTCGATGGGCTCGCCGTCGACGGTGATGCGCATCATGTTCAGCCCGAATGGATCCCGCGGGCTTCGCTCTCGCGTCAGCGGCGTGACCTCGACGCCTTCGTAGTCGTCGAGCAGCGCGAGCTCGTCGTACAGGACCTCCACCTCGACGTAGGAATCCTGCTCCTGCGTGAAGCCGGCGTTGACGACGTCTCCCGAATGCAGATACCCGCGCCCCTCGAACTCCGTCTGCCCCGCGGACAGCTGCATCTGCTCCGCGACGGCCTCCATCGTGCGGCGGGCGCGGGCCGCGGACAGGCCGATGTCGTCGCCGTAGACCAGCGCCGTGCGCCGATCGAGCCGCTCGTTGCCGGTATAGCCGACGAAGCGCAGGCGCACGTTGGCTCGATCGGCCACGTCGCTCATCGCGCGGCGCAGATCCGCGGCCAGACCCGCGGGCACGGCCGGCGCGCCGTCCACGACCGGGACGACGTCGAGCTCGCCCCACGGCGGGTCGTACACCTTCGTCACCATCTCGGCGCCCGCGTCCGCCGGGCACAGCTGCGGCTCGTCCGGCAGCTCCTGCAGCGGGTCGTCGTACCAGAACTCGGCTTCGACGCGGCGATTCAGACGCCGGCCCTCGGCCGTCGCGTTCGACGCGATCGCGCGCTCGGCGCCGCGGCCGTCGCTTTCGATCGCCCCGGTCGGCAGCCCGAGCGCATCCTGCACGGCCAGCGCCACGCGGCGGGCGCGCGCTCTCGACAGGCCCTCCGGCGTCCCGTAGATGCGCTCCGTCCTGCCGGTCAGCGGCCGGTCGTCCGTATAGCCGACGAACCTGACGACGACGTTGTGACGGTCGCCGAGGTCCCCGAGAGCGCGGCGAACGTCCTCGACGAAGCGATCCGTGACCTCCAGCGTCTCCTCGTCGTAGTGGAGCGGCGCGATCAGGTTCTGGACGCGCGCGCGCCGCGCGTGCCCGTCGACGTAGCGCAGCTTGCAGACTGTCTCCATGCGGCAGACCTTGATGCGCCGGATGTCCTGCTGGACGAGGAACTCCTCGACCCCGACGCCCGCCTTCACCTCGTCGTACCACACCTCCACTTCCACACGCCGGTTCAGCGCGCGTCCTTCGGCCGTATCGTTGCTGGCGACGGGCTGCGAATCGCCGGCCCATCCGTACGAGATCGCCTCGGCCGGCAGGCCCAGCTCGCGTTGCAGGAACTCCGCGACCTCCCCGGCTCGCTCCCGCGACAAACCTTCGTTGTCGCCGAACACGGCGGCAAGCGCGCTCGACAGAGGCTGATTGTCCGCGTGTCCGACGAGGTGCAGCCGCACGTTCCGGCGATCCTGCATCGAGGCGAGGATGGCGCGGAGCTCCTCGACCGTGCTGCTCGGGATGTCTGCGACGCCGGATGCGAAGCGGACCGGCGGCACGAGGTCGGTCAGCTTGACCGTCTCGAGCTCCTCGACCGCAACCTCCCTGGTCTCGAGCACGTCGCCCTGCTCGGTTTCGAGATAGTCGGGGTCGTGCACCCATTGACGCACCGGCTCGTAAGTCGGCAGGTGACGCTCGACCGCCTCGCCGAGCGGCGCCTGGGCGACATTCTGCGCGAACGCCGGCGCGAGGAGCAGGGGAAGGCACGCAGATAGCAGCTTGCTCGTTCTCGTCATGGCGCTCACCTGCCGTCCGTTCGTTCGACCGGCTGCTCCGGCGGCGCCCCGCGCCGCCAGAAGATCTCGGGCTCGATCTCGAGCTCGTAACAGCAGTCCATGGCTTCCCATGCCTCGACTATCTCCCGCTCGATGGCTTCGAGCCGTTCGTCGACGAGCTTCGGGTCTTCGACGTCGGCGAGGTAAGAGAGCCGCAGCACGGCCGGCGCGCTGCTGAGCTCCTCGACGAGCAGGCCGATCCTCGGCTTCCATTGCGGACGCAGCTCCGTCTCACCGGGACGGAAGACCGGATCGGAGATGTCGAGGCCGACGACGCGATGAATCGACGCGCCGAAGTTGAACCTGAGCGCCTTGCCGCGCGTCGCGCGCCCGACGCGCACGGGCTCCATCGACGCTCTGAAGCCGGTCGGCAGCGTCCGGTCGTCGAGCTTCACGACGAAGTTGCTGCCGCGGCTCTCGTGCGGCACCGTCGCGCAGGTGATGTGGAAGCGGCCGTGGCCGTCCGTCGTCGCGGCGAGCCCCGTCGCCGTGACGAGCCTGACGCCCGGCAGGCCGGCCTCGCCCTGATCCTGCACGCCGTTGCGGTTCCGGTCGTCGAAAACCTTGCCCATTACGTCCGTGCAGTCGAAGTCCGGGTCCGGCACGAGCCGCACCGTGGCCGAGGCCTCGTTCGACAGCGCGTTGCCCGTCAGGCTGTGCACGACCTGCGCGCGATTGACGAAATCGCCTTCGCTGACGCCGGAGCCGACCGCGAGCAGCAGCTGAAGCCTGCGGCGGCCCGCGCCGGTGATGCCGAGATCCGACCAGACGAGCTCGCGGCCGTTGACGACCGGCTCCGCGGGCGTGCTGTCGATGCGGGCCGAGCCCTGCACGTAGCGGAAGCCGGCCGGGAAGCGGTCCACGATGCTGACGTCCGCCAGATCGAACCCGGCATCGTTGGTCACCGTGATCGTGTACGGGACGAGCTGGCCGCGCGTCACGTTCAGCACCGGCGTCGTCTTCGTGATCGACACCGAGTCGGCGAGCTCGGGGTCGAGCGGGATGTGGTTGTTGAAGATCTGGCTCGAGCCGGGCGGCTGACCGTCGTCGAGGGTCAGCATCACGTGATAGACCGTGCCGGCGCTCCGCGCGGCGACCGAAGCGGCCGGCGCGCTCGCCGAAGCCACCGCCTCGCAGTGCTGCGCCGTGCCCGGGATCGCATCGAGCGCGCCTCCCGGGCAGCTCGGCACGGAGAACGGCCCCGTCGCCGGGCCCGACGTCGGCGGGATCATTTCCGAGTAGCCCGCGACGTAGTCGGACGACGGAGCCGTGACGCGGATCAGGTAGTCGCCTCCGGTCGGGCACGCCGGATCGGAGAAATTCAGGTCGAACTTGTACCAGCCGTCCGCCAGCGTGACCTGATCCTGCTGCGCGGCGTCGTCGAAGCAGCCGGGCGGAACGGGCGCGCCGTTCGCCGCATCGAGCAGAGTCAACACGGCCCCGGCGATCGGCGCGCGCCCCATCGAGTTGTAGACGACGCCGTTGGGGTCGATCGGCAGATTCAGGTTCTGCAGGTTGCCGCCGGACTGCACGACGATGTCGGCGATCCGCTGCAGGTAGTCCGTGAAATCCGAGTCTGCGAGCCCGAGCAGCGCGGTGCTCGCACCGGCGCCGGGCGCGACGAAGCGCAGCTCGTAGACGTCCTCCGTCTCGTAGTTCGGCGGGATGCCGTTGATGCGGTAAGCGCCGTCGGCGTCCGTCAGCCTCGAGTGAAGCAGCTCGCCGTTGCGATAGAGCTCGACGCCCCAGCTCTCGAGCTCGCGCTCGTCGTCGTCCTTGACGTCGTCGAAGTCGGCGTCGTGCCACACGGCGCCGCTCAGGATGCCGATGCCGATCATGCCGCCGACGGAAATCGTGACGCTGGCGCTCCTCGTCTGCGGCGGATCGTTCCAGCGAACCTCGGCCGTGTTCGTGACCGCCGTGCCGATGGCGAGCTCTGCGTACAGCACTGCGCGGAAGCGCAGCACGGCCTCGGCTCCCGGCGCGAGATCGCCGTACGAGGCGCCGTAGTCCGCGGTCAATGTGGAACCGGCAAACGTGACGCCGGTCGTCGAGCCGTTCAGCGTCGCCGACTGATCGACGTACTCGAGCTGGCCTTCCACCGGCATGTCGAGGTCGTCGTAGACGACGACGTACGTGGCCGGCACGGAGCCGATGTTCAGAACGCGGACCGTGTACTCGAGCGTCGCGCCGGCTTCCGCCGCGCCGCCGCCGACCACCGCGACCTGCTTCGAGATTGCGAGCTCCTGACGCGGCCCGACGACCACGACGGTCGGCTCGGGCCCCGTCGCCGCATTGCCGTCGCCGTCCGTCGGGACGTTCGGCAACTCGTCGGTCTCGACGGACGCCTGGTTCGTGATCAGCGTGCCGGTCGGCACACCGTCGTCGACGCGCACGTGGAACTCGATCACTGCCGCTTCGCGCGGCGTCAGCGTGCCGGCGCCCGCGCCGGGCAGCGGCGGAGTCAGATCCGACGAGCTGATCGGCAGACCCGCGACGAGCGGCGACACGCCTTCGTCCGGGCCGACCGCGATCCCGTTCACCGTCGTCGAGTCGGCGACGTAAGTCGTATGCGTCGGGACGGCATCGCGCAGCACGACGTCCGTCGCGTCGACCGGGCCGTTGTTGTAGACCGTGATCGTATAGCGCAGCACGTCACCGGGGTCGACGATGCCGGGCGAGCTCTGGTCAACCTCGAGCGCCGCCGACTTCTCCGCATAGATCAGCGGCACGTTGCCGACCACGTCGCGGGTCGGATCGTCGGCGGGCGGCGTGCGCGGATCGTCCGACGGCTGGTCGGCCACGCCCCCGCCGAGCGCGCTGACGAATGCCTGATTCGAGATCACGGTACCGTCCACGAGGTCCGGATCCACGACGACGTCGAACACGATCGTGGCGGCCGCGGCGCCCGATGCGTCCGCGCGCAGCAGGCCCGGCGTCGGCTCGCCGGGCGCGTGGATCGCGAGGCCCGAGCTGAGCGGAGAGATGCCGGACGGCCCGTCCGGCACGGGCGAGCCGTTCAGCGTCGTGCTTCCTGCCACGTAGCTCGTATTGGCCGGCACCTCGTCGCGCAGCACGGCGTCGAACGCGTCGTCGGTGCCGACGTTGCGGACCGTGATCGTGTAGCGCAGCGTCTCGCCGGCCAGCAGGACGTTCGGATCGCCCGAGACGTAGGACGAGACCTTGTCGACGTCGAAATACGGCGCCGACTCGATCCGCAGCTGCGTCGGGTCCTCGTCGCCGTCGACGTCCGGGTCGGCCCGGCCGTTGACGTTCGGGTCGTCGCTCAGCGTGAACTCGCCGCCGCTGCGGGTCAGCCGCGACTGGTTCAGCACTACCGTGCCGTCGGCGATTCGCGGGGCCAGCGCGACGTCGAACTGGATCACGATCTCGTCGTCGGCGGGCATGTTCAGGTTGCGGATGTCGAGCCTGCCGGCCCCGTTCGTCCCGCCGTTCGGATCGGTGTTGCCGGCGTCGGCGCCGGCCGGGACCGTTGCGGAGACGAGCGTCAGCGACCCCGGAAGGAACACCGCCTCCGGGTTCAGCGCCCCGAGATCGTCGACCAGGACGGCGCCCGCCAGCGGCGTGTCGGTCGTGCGCAGGCGCAGCGAGTAGCGCAGCGTGTCGCCGGGCTCTGCCGAGGCCGTCGGGTCCGCGCCGCTCGTGACGTTCGCGACGGTTTTCTCGAAGAAGAAGCCCGTCAGCGCCGCGACGACGGAATGCGCATCCTCGTGATCGAGCGTGCCGGGCGTGCCGTCGGTCAGCACGCGCGTGTAGGTCTGGCGGCCGGGATTGCTGCTGTCGCCGTTGAACCATCCGGTGACGCCGGCGACGTTGATCAGCGCGGCGCCGTTCGCCGTGTCGGCGTCGAGCTGCGCCTGGTACCTGACGATCAGCCGCTCGCCGGGGCCTATCGCGCCGTCCGCGCTCAGCATGGTCAGCGTCAGCTCGCAGGCCGGCGCGGCCGTGTAGCCGACCGAGAAATCCGTGCCCGCGACGAGCGGACCCTTGCCGGCGACCGGCGTCACGCCGTCCGCCTGGTAGACCTGCGCGCCGAGCACGGTCGGCGCCGCGTCGCACATGCCGCCGGAGGCGCCGTCCGGCAGCCGATCCACGATCGTCGCGTCCCAGGCCTCGCCGCTGCCCGTGTTCACGACGTCGAGCGTGAACTCGCCGGATTCGCCGAGATTCAGGAAAGCGGGGCCGGTCTTCGTCAGCGCAAGCTCCGGGCCGACGATCGCCATCGGCGCCGTGATGCCCCACTCGCCGGGCAGCGGCTCGTAGAACACGCCTTCGATCAGCCGCCCGAACTCCCACTTCGCCGTGTTGAAGAACGTCGTGCCGATCGCGTTGGCCGGCGTGTTGTCGAGCACGACGGTCAGCTCGATGACGATCTGCTCGCCGGCCGGTATGACCGGAAAGCCGTCGAAGGTCAGCAGCCCGCCGACGTTCGAGAACGAATGCGGCACCGGCGCGCCGGTGTCCTCCCAGTACGCCGTGTGGCTGACGTAGGTCAGGTCCGCGCCCGTCGCGTTCAGGTCGTCGGTCAGCGTGACCGAGTGCAGGTCGTTCAGCGACCCCGCGTTGTTGATCACGGTGCCGGTGCCGGCGTCGAACAGCACCGGCATCGTGAGCCGGTACGTGAACGGCACGCCGACGGCGGCCGTCGTCTGCCCGTCCGGGTTCTCCTTGTCGATCTTCTCGACCGGGATCAGCAGGTTCTGGCAGCCTTCCTGGATGGCCGTCGAGGAGCCGTTCGTGAACCAGATCTTGTGCTCCAGAACGGAGTTGCAGGACATCTGCCCGGTGTGCACGACGTTGTCGAACACGATGAGCCAGCGGTCCGGGTTCTGCCCGGGCTGCGTATAGAAGCTGAAATTCGTTCGAAGCGGGTTCGAAGCCGGAAAATTCCGGATCGTGCAGTTCATGTCGACCTGCAGCTGCGACGGCGCGACGTCGCCGGCGGCGCCGTCGAGCACCCCGCCGTAGTCGGAGCAATCCTGGGCCTGCGCGGGCGCCGCGCCGAGCGCCAGCGCGGCGAGCGCGAGCAGCCACGCCATCCACTCGCCGGCTCTCGAACGGGAGGCCGCGCGGGCGGCAGGCCGCGCAACGCGCTCGCCCGGGCCGGCCCGGAAGCCGGTCGCGGTCGCGCGCGTCGGGACGCCGCGCCGGCGCGCGCCGGGAGGCACGCACGAAGCGGGAAGCGGGATGTCGCGGACAGGATCGCCGGAAGTCATGTCGTCCTCTTTCACCGATTGGCGGCGCCGCACATCAGCCGAAAAGGGGACGAGCCTGTCTCGCAGTGGATTCGGGCGGTCCCGCTGTCATGAGGCTCGTGAGCCTGGTAGACCGGTGACTTTGCGTCGCCACCTTTCGGTGGTTTTGCCTTTGTCGGAATCTGTTCGGGTCGTGATGCCGGGTATCCCGTGCTCCGATCGCGCCGCGGCCCGAGCGCTGTCGAGCGGCAGAAGCGCGGGCGGATCCGGAATCGCCTGGCTGGTCCTCTAGGTCGCTTCAGTCTCCTCTTTTTGCAGAGCCGCGGTGCGCCCGCGCCGTCAGGCGGCGGGCAGGAAGTCGATCGGGTAAAGAATCGTCACGGCCGGCACGTCCTTGGCACCGAAGTCGAAGGTCCTGACGCGCTCGACGACCTGCCCCTCGAGCGCCGGCGCATTCATGTCCGACGACTGCACTTCGCACAAGGACACGCTGCCGTCCGGCTCGATGGTCAGCTTCAGCACCACCTGCCCGCGCAGGGTCGGGTCGTTGCGCAGCTCCCGGTTGTAGAGCCGATACAGCGCCGCCTTGTAGCGGTCGAACACGATCTGGATCTCCTCGTCGGTGCGGCCCGCCGACGCGCCGCCGGCCAGCGGCCGGTCGGAGCTGCCGGCCGTGCCGATCGAGCTCGCGACGCGGCTGACGGCGACGCCGTCGATGCCCGGCCCTCCGCCCCCGCCGCCGGTGTCCCGGCTCAGCGACGCGAGATTGATGCCGCCGCTCGAGCCCGGCGCCTGCGACGTGACCATCGCCCTTTCGGTGCGGCCGACGGCGGCCTCCCCGGCCTGGTTGATCCGCGCGTCGGCGCCGAGCCGCGCCGACGGTCGGTTCTCGGCCAGATCCGAGAAGCTTTCCCGGAACGCCAGGATGCCGGCCGAGCGCACCTGCTGCTCCGGCGCCGCCTCCTCGGCAGCGGCCGGCGCGGGCTCGGGCGTCTCCGGCACGTCGGTCGGAACCTCCTCCGCCACGACCGGCTCCGGCTCCGGCTCCGGCACGTCCTCCTCGGGCACCGGCTCCTCGATCGCCGCAGGCGGCGGAGGCGGCGGCAGCTCCTGCTGCCGGATCAGGTTCGCGAACCGTTCGGGCACCTCGGGGAGCACTTCGAAATCGGGCAGCGGCAGGTCGATCCACGGCACGATCGCGCCGAGCAGCACGGCCGCGAGCAGCGCGGAGCCGAGAGACTTGCGGAATCGCCTGTCGTCCTCGCCGCCGCGCGACCACGGCATGACGATCGGTCGTTCGGGAACGACGGCGGGCTCGCGCTCCGGCACCCACTCGAGGAGGCGTTCCTCCGCCTCCCGCTCGAGCTCGAACAGATCCTCTTCCAGGATGTCGAGGACCTCCTGGCCTTCCTTGATCTCGTCGAGCACTGCATGGCGGCGACTTTCGATCGCGCCGAGCCGGCCCTGGAAGATGCCGAGCCGGCTGCGCACCTCACGTACGTGCTGAGCGGATCGCGCTCGGGATTCCCCGCCCCAGAACAGCTCGGCGGCGCCGAGCTCGTCGAGCTTCTCGAGCGATCCGCAGACCTGCTCGAGCAGCTCGAACTGCTCCCGCTGCGCGGCGAGGCCGTCGAGCTCATCGTCGATCGCGCGCAGATTCTGCTCGAGCCCCTGCAGCTTCTGCTGCGCGTCGGTGATCTGCGTTCGAAGCAGATTGTCTTCCGGAATCGGTACCGCACTCATTGGAGCACCACGCTTCAGCTTTCAGTGGTCTCGGACACTTTCTGGGTCACCGCGAGTGAGATCCGCGTGTACCCTTCGCCCGTGCACGTCGACAGGACCCGCTCGATGACGTCGAACGGTATGGACTTGTCCGCGAGCACGGTCACCTCCTGGCTCGCCGCGACGACCTGCGTGCTCCGCCCGATCACGGTGCCTTTCAGCGCGGCCAGCCGCTGCTGGATCGGCTCGAGGCTCCGTCCCCGGCTGGCCGCGACGTCCGCCATGGACATCACGCTCTCGCCCTGCACGACGACCTCCTCCGGGCTGATGTGGATCACGACCGTTTCGCGCGGCTTGGACTCCACGACGGACTCCGGCAGCGTGACCTGCTTCGGAGCCTCCATGATCTCGGATTGCCCGGAGTTGACCAGCAGAAAGAACACGAGGATCGTGAAGACGTCCATCAGCGACGTCAGATTCATCTTCGGGATCTTTCCCTTGTTCCGCGACATCCGCTTGATGCGACGGCTGGTTTTCATGGCGCTGCTCCGATCGAGATGTCCGTGAACAGCGCGACTCGCACGAGCTGCTCGTCGTCGCCGCGCGACGGCACCTCCGCGCTGCGGACCGTGTCCATGACCTGGATCAGGTAGTCGTACGGGATCTCCGGCTCGAGCAGCACTGACGCCGTCTCGACGCTCGAGTACTCCCGCTTCAGCGCGATCATGTGCTCGGACAGGGATTCCAGGTCGTAGCCGCCGTCCGATTTCGGCAGCGCGGCGATCACCGACGTGCCGTTGCCGATCTCGAGGCCCTCGTCGCGGACGATGACCTCGACCCTGAACGGCGGCTTGTCCTCGGCGGCGCCCCCGGTCGAGCTCGGCAGGCTCAGCTCCACGATCGTGATCCTCGAAAACACGGCGGTGATCAGCAGAAACGGCACCAACACCACCATCAGGTTCAGGAACGTGGTGACCTCGAGCTCCATCGGCTCTTTGGTGCGCCGCCGATAGTGGTGTCTCCTGGCCATCGGGATTACGCCTCCACCTGCCGGCGTGCCTTGGTCGAGATCACGTTCAGCACCTTGACCGTCGCCATCTCGAGGCTGTCGACGATCTGGCCGGTCTTCGACGTCAGCACCGTGTGCGTCACGAGCAGCGGGATCGCGACCATCAGACCGAAAGCGGTCGTGTTCATCGCGACCGAGATGCTGGCCGACAGCAGATCCGCCTTCTCCGCCGGGTTAGCGTTCGCGACGGCCGTGAACGCCTGGATCAGGCCCATGATCGTGCCGAGCAGACCGAGCAGCGTCGCGATGTTCGATGCCATGGCGACATAGGGCGTGCGCTTCTCGAGCTGAGGCACGATCTCCATCATGCTCTCCTCCATCGCGATCTCGATGTCTTCGCGCCGGCGGACGGCGCCCTGCATCGCGAGCCCCATGCTCAGTACCTGCGCGATCGTCGACGAGTCCTTGCTGGTCAGCTCGCGGGCCTTGTCGAACTCGCCTTTCTTCAGCAGAGGCTGGATGGTGTCCCACACGCTCTGGTTCTTGTGCGTGACACGCGTCAGCGTGACGTAGCGCTCGATGGCTATGGCGAGCCCGAAGGCGAACACGATCAGGATCGGGTACATGAAGATCCCGCCCGTCGCGAAGAAGCCTACGATCGAATAAAAGATGTCCATCTCCAAATCCTCCTCGAACAAACCGTCCTGAACGGACTTCTCTACAGTGAAACCTGCCTGCTAACCCTGATCGCCGGCGCGAAGCTCGTAGTAGTGCACCTCGCGCATGAACACTTCCCTGTCGACCGGCCGAGCGCGCTCGTCGATCGAGTTCGTGACGCCGAGCCCGTCGCCGAGCTGCGAGCTCTTCCACGGGACGATGACCAGCGACTTCGGCGCCTCCTCGTTGCCGAGGACGGACATGCCCGACAGCGTCTTGACGCCGCCGGGGCCCGCGGGCGCCGCCGCGGCGGACGGTTGCGCGCCGTCCTCGGCAGCCGCGCGCGCGTCCGCTCCCCCGCCGTCGGCCGTCTCACGGCTCGTGGCCGCAGCCGCGAAGCTCCGGCCCTCCGCGGAAGGTGCGGCGGCGGTCGAGGGGCCGCCTGCCCCCGCGTCGGCGGGCGGCTGCTGGGCCGCCGCGAAACCCGATACCAAAAGCGACGTCAGAACGATGGCTCGATGCATGACGCTCTCCTAGCGGCCCAGCCTGTTGTGTATGTCGGCGATCCAGATCGCGACCTCGTCGTCATCGCCGACCGAATCGAGATATGCCTGGTAGTGCTCCAGCGCGCAGTCGAGATCGCCGAGGTACAGGTCGCACAGCACCGCCAGGTTGCGCCTCGCGAAGTGAAAGCCCGGATACGTCGCCAGCGCCCGCTCATAGCTTTCGCGCGCGGCCGCGAAGCGGCCCGTCCGGCGATACAGGATGCCGAGCTCGTTCTGCGCGATCGGGTGGCCCGGGCTCAAACGGGCCGCCGTCTCGAGAGCGGCCTCGGCGCTCTCGACGTCGCCGGCGGCCGCGTACGCGATCCCGAGATCGATGTACGGCGCCGTGATCTCCGGCGCCTTCTCGGTCACGGCGACGAGCATGGCGATGCCCTCGTCGTAGCGCTCCTGCCGCAGAAGCTGGACGGCAGCGTCGTATTCCTCGCGCACGTCGCCGCTGATCCGAATCTGCTCGGTGATCGTGAAACCCGCCTCGTCCGTCTCGATCTTCGGGAAGTCGCCCCGTCGACGCTCGACCGCGGGCTGTTGCGCCTGCGGACGCTGTTCCTGCGCCTCGCGACCTGCGGGCGCGCCGCCGGACGACTCCCGCGCCGCGCCGCTCGTCGTGCCCGTCGGCATCGAAGTGCAGCCGCCCGCCAATGCGATCACCGCGGCCGAGACCCATGCATGACGCCACACGCTCATCGCCCGCCGCTCCCCGTTTCGCCGACGCCGGCGAGCGCCGCAGCCGCGGCGTCCGTCAGCGGCTCGTTGCCGCGCCGGGCGCTCGGCTCCGAGCGAGGCACGCCCTCCTCCTCCGTTCGACGCGCGTCATCGGACGAGCCGTCGCCGAGATAAATCTCCGGCGCCGCCGGCGAGCGGTATGCGTAGATGTCGATCGAGTCGAGGAAGCCTGTGCTGATCTCGTGCTTCGCGTAGCGGCCCGGCATCATGTCCGCGAGCCTGTCGAGGCTGCGCTGTACCCACGGGTTGTAGAGCCCGGCGGCGATCAGCTCGTAGTTCTGCTCGTGAACCTCGATCGCCTGCTCTTCGAACGGGAAGGCCTCTTCCTCGATGGCCAGGTCGTAATCGACCAGCGCCTGCGGATCGAGATCGGCCGGCCGCTCCGACTCGAGCAGCGATCGGCTGAACTCGAAATACACCTCGGCGATGTAGAACGTCGCCGCCGCCGTGACCTCGCCGACCTCGTAGTCGACGAGCGCCTCGAAAGCCTGCATCGCGGCATCCATGCGCCGCTGTTTCTCGGCGAGGCTCGCATCGAAGGGCTGGACGAGCTCGACCACGACGAAGTCCTCGTACAGCTGCTCCGACAGAACCAGCGCCGACTGCGCGGCCAGATAACGGCTGCGGTCCGTGCGGTCGGCGCCGGCCGTGTCGTCGTTCGCGACGATGTCCCGCAGCATTGCGTGATAGCTCGCGGTGTCGCCCCTCCGGTCGTACATGCCCGCCACCTTGAAACGGGTCTCCTGGGCCACATCGAGCGGTCGCGGGAACTCCCCGATGTAGCGCGCGTAGACGTCGAGGGCGCTGTCGGCCTGCCCCGCCTCCTCGTACAGCTCTCCGGCGAGCAGCATCGCCTCGCGGCGCAGCTCGGGATCTGCCGACTCCGCGGCGACACGCTCGTACTCGCCGGCGGAGCGGCCGAGCTGGCCCGCCTTTCGATACACGGACGCGAGCTGCTTCGTCGCCTCCGGCTGCAGCTCGTGGTCGGGGAACGCCTGGCGGAACCCCTCCAGCACGTCGGCGGCCATGGCCCAGTCCTCGAGCCGCACCAGAGCGGCCGCGGCGTCGTATTCGGCCGCGGCGCGGATCTGCGACGTCGGCGCCGCGCTCTTGATCCTCAGGAAATGATCGGCGGCGGCGCGGTAGTCCTCGTTCCGGTTCGCCTGCTCGCCCTGCTGGTAGATCGACGCGGCGAGGTTGTCGATCAGCGAGGCGCGCGCCTCGTCGTCCTCCGGCACCAGCGCAAGCACCTGCCCATAGGCGTGCTCCGCGTCCGCGTACAGGGCGAGATCGAACGAGCCGTGCGCGACGACCGTCCAGGCCGAGCGGCGCAGAGACGGATCGGCGCCCGGATAGCGCTCGATCAGCAGCCGGGCCGCCTCGATCGCGCGCTCGAACTCGTTGATCCCGTACAGATCGTCCGCCGCGGCGCCGAGCACGACCGGCGCGTGCTCGTGCTCCGGGAAGGCGTCCGCGAACCGCAGCGAGCTGTCGATCGTCGCGCGCATCGCTTCCGTCTCCGCCGCCCCGGTCACGACCTTCAGATTCTCCCGATGCGCGTAGATGGCCGCATAGCCGGCCGCCGAAGACTGCTCGTGCGGCGCGTACTCGTACGCGGTGCGCTCGTACTCCCTGGCCGCCTCGCCGAAGCTCTGGTGCTCGAGCAGCAGATCCGCGAGCTGGTAGTTGATGCCGGGCGACTCGGGCTCGGCCGGGAAGGACGCGAGGAATTCCCGGTACCAGCGCGACGCCTCGCCGTAATTCTCGAGCCGCTCCTCCTCGAGAGCCGGATCCTGATACAGCGCGTGATAGTGATTGGCCAGGTCCGTCAGATTCGTCTTCAGGAAGCCGAGGACCTCCGGCGACTCTGCCGTGTCGAAGTAATGCCAGTACTCGGCCTGAAGCCCGTACTTGGTCGCGAAATCCTTCTTCGACTCGACGACGAGCAGCGGAAAGCCGCCTTCGCCGTAGATCTCCACGACCCTCATGCTGAATCGCGGCGCGACCCGGTGATACGGATTCAGCTCGACGAACGAGGTATACGTCTCGGCCGCGTCGTTGTAGCGCAGCTTCGACAGGTAGAACTCGCCGAGGTTGCTGTAGATGCGGTCTTCGTAGCTGCGATGGCCGTACGCGCCGTAGTACTCGCTGACGACCTCGGGGCCGCCGAGGTTCGAGAAGCCGAGGCTGATGACGCGGAACGTATCCGCGACACGCCGCTCGTCGTCCTCCTCGTGAGCCTGGTCGAAGTCGTAGCCGACGGAGAGCTTGTAGTCGAGCAGCGCCATGAACTGATGCAGCGCCTCCTCATACAGATCCTGCTTGTAGAACGACCAGCCGAGCTTGTAGAGGGCGAGCTCGTGATAGGGCGATGCCGTGCCCATGCCGATGATCGCGAGGTAAGCCTCCTCGGCCTGCCGGAACTGCCGCCGGGTGAAGAGGTACTCGCCGCGTCTGAAATGCACTTCGTCGAGGTACCCCGATTGCGGGTACTCCGCGGCCAGCCGTTCCATGACGGCCATCGCGTCGTCCGGCTGTCCCACCTCGTCGTACGCGCGCGCCATCTGATACAGCACCTGATCGTTGTGCTCGTACCAGGGGTACTCCTCGAGGATTTGCCGGTAGATGCGGATCGCCTCGACGGGACCCGCGAGCGAGACGTCCGTCGTGCCGCCCGGAAGCTCGAGATCCGCCTCGCCCGCGTCCGACGCGAAACGGTATTGCTCCGTCGTGCGGGCTTCGAAGTCCTGGTCCGACTCGGCCGGAGCTGCGGGGCCGGCCGCGCGCGGCGGCGCGGCGGCTGCATCCGGCGCCGCGCTCGGCGCGCGGCTGGCCGCCTCGGGCCGTGCCAGCGCCGCGCTTGCCGCCTCGGGCCGTGCCAGCGCCGCGC
>JAFGNC010000432.1 GCA_016927175.1 Gammaproteobacteria bacterium
ATCACGGGCGGCTACGTCGCGCTCGTCGCCGAGTTCGAGGATCACGTTCTGGTCTTCGAAGCCGGGCAGTCCGAGGCGCGGGGCCAGCAGATCCTCGACACGGTCAACGAGCTGATCCCCGACAAGCCGGTGCGCTACATCGTCAACTCGCATCCGCACTCCGATCACACCGCCGGGCTCGTGCCGTTCATCCGCGCCGGAGCGACGCTCGTGACGCACGAGAACAACGTCGACTTCCTGACGATGGCGCTCAGCACGCCGCGCACGCTGCTCGGCGAGGAGACGCTGAACCCGCAGATCGAGGGGGTCGAAGGCGTCGGTGTATACGAGGACGCGACGATGCGGGTCGAGCTGCACTCGGTGCCGAACGGGCACACCGACGGCATGCTCGTCGCATTCCTGCCGGAGCAGGAGGTTCTGTTCCAGGCGGACTTCACGCTGCCGCAGGAGGGCGCCGACGCGAACCCGTTCGTCGTGACGCTCGCGGAGTACGTGGACGAGACGGGGCTCGATTTCGAGCACTACCTGGCCGTGCACGCCGCCGCGGAGCCGCAGACGAAAGCCGACCTGCTGGCCGCCATCGGGAAATAGCAGATCGAAAAGGGGTCAGGGCCCTTTTCTCCCGAAAAAGGGGTCAGGGCCCTTTTCCGGCGGAAAAGGGCCCTGACCCCTTTTTGCTCCTTTTTGCTCGGCTGGAAATGGGGTTGCCGACGCCGGGGGCGCTATTGCGCGTTGACGACTCCCGGATTGAACTGCTGATGGCAGCCCTCGCACGGCGGATAAAGCACGTCGCCGGCTTCGAGCAGCGCATCGTGATCGCGGGCGCGGATGGCTTCCAGCGCATCCTGACCGGCCTGGATCATGACGTCGTTGAAAGCCTTCCAGCTCGGCTGCTGCACCCATTCGTTGTCCATCGGGCCGGTGCCGCCGAGCGCGTTGACGTTCGCGGCCGCGAGCAGCGTGACGGCGGCCTCCTCCAGCGCCTTCCACTGCTCCTCTTCCGTGGGCGGCTCGTAAGCACCCCAGATCGTGTTCGTCGCCGGCGTGATCGTCTGCTCCATCAGCTCCCTGATCGAGACCAGCGGCGTGAAGCCCTCCTCCGCGGCCTCGGCCTGCTGTGCCGACGACGGCGCGGCAAGCGCCGCGACGGCGACCGCAGCGAAGGCCGAGAGCAGGCGAACGGGCGCACCGGAGCGCGTTCCGGCTCTCGCCGAGTGGGCGTACAGCGTCTTCTTCTCGTTCATACATCCTCCTCGCGAGGCGTATTCTGCTGCCGACGGCCCGAGTATCGCGCGAACGGCGCCCCGATCCAGCTACGGAAAACCGTGACCCGCCGCGCCAGGCCGCCGGCAGAATCAGCCAAATCAAAGGCCCATCGCCGCCTTGACGTATTTCGCCGGAGGCGAGCCGAAAGCCAGCATCCGGTCGTGGAGCTCGCGGAAGTCCTCGATCCCGCCGTGCTTCGAGGCGTAGGCCCTGCGGATGTCCATGACCTCGCTGAAACCGACGAAGTACGTCGACAGCTGCGTCGACGTCAGGGCCGCGCGGCGCCATTTGGCGGCGGCCTCGCCCTCCTCCTGAAAGCCCTCCTCCATCATCAGGCGCATCGCTTCCTGCTCGGTCATGCCGGCCGTGTGGATCTTCTGGTCCAGGATCGCGTTGATGATCGCGCGCAGCTTCATCTTCAGCTGCTGGATCCTGACCTCGGGGCCGCCGTAGCCGTGCTCGGTCATCAGCTCTTCCGCGTAATGCGCCCAGCCCTCGACGAAAGTGCCGCTCCAGAAAATGGCCCTAACCTTCGTCGGCGCCTCGAAGGCGTTCGAATGCGCGATCTGCAGGTAATGGCCGGGCATCGCCTCGTGCACGGTCAGGTTCTTCAGCATGAAATCGTTGTACTCCCGATAGAACGACTCCGTTCGTTCTTCGGTCCAGTCTTCGGGAGTCGGCGAGATCGCGTAGAACGTCTCGCCGTTCTCCTCGAGGGGACCCGGCGGGTCGCAGTACGCGACCGAGACGCCGCGCTGGAATTCCGGCATCACGATGATTTCGACCGGCTCGTCCGGCAGGCTCACGAGGCGGCGCTCGCGCACGAAGCGGGTCGTCTCTTCGAGGTCCGCGCGGGCCTGCTCGACGATCGTCGCGTCCGCGGGCCGTTCCTTCGCGAGCTCGTCGAGCACGGTGCGGATCACGAGCCTGCGGTCGAGGGTCTGCTCCGCCGAGGCGTCCGGCACGAAGCGCCGGTAGAGCGGCAGCGCGGTCCTGTAAAGCTCGTCCTGCGTGTCGGCGAGGCTCTGCTCCGCGCGCGAAAGGATTTCCTCCATCGACAGATCCGAGTCGAGCGTGTGCGCGAGCTTGGCGCGGAACCTGCGCTCGCCGAGGCGGAAGTCGCCGTCGGAGCGCGGCAGCAGATCGCGTTCCAGCCACTCGCCGTAAGCCTCGAGCGCCTCGACGGCCGCGCGCTGTGCCGGCTCTACGAGCGGCCGCATGTCGGGCGCCTGCTCGAGAAAGCCTTCCAGCTCGTCGCGGACCAGCGCGATCGTTCCGCC
Source organism: Gammaproteobacteria bacterium (assembly GCA_016927175.1). GTDB lineage: Bacteria > Pseudomonadota > Gammaproteobacteria > Steroidobacterales > Rariloculaceae > ZC4RG20. The sequence continues at coordinate 2,547 of JAFGNC010000432.1, forward strand.
GTTCTGCAGGATCGCGGTCTCGGTGTGGATCCGCGGCGGGTTGCCGAGGTTCGCCTTCGCGGCGTCGAGCGCCGCCGGCAGCGAGCGCAGGCGCGCCGCGACGTTTTCCAGGCGCTCCTCGAGCGGCGCGAAGTCCCGCGCGAGCAGCGCGTAGACGGCGCCGCCGACGTTGTACCGGAGCGGGTCCCATTCGTGCTCGCGAAGCTCCTCGATCGCGAAGATCGAGGACTCGATTTGCGAGGCCAGAATGCGATAGTCGATCGCGTTGGCGTCACCGAGCCGCTCGACGTCGATGCCCGCCAAGCGGTCGCGGAACCGCCGCTCGCGCTCGAGGTTCCTGCCGACGCCTTCGAGCGTGTAGTCGTCGAGCCGGTCGTCGTAACGGTGGTCGCCGAGCGCCGTCGCCAGCTCCGGATTCATGTCCAGCAGCTCTTCGACGTATTGCTCCGCCAGCGCCTCGAAGCGGGCGTCCTGCGCCGCGGCGCCGGCGGCCGCCAGCGCCGCGACGGTGCCCGCGGCCGCGGAGAGCCAGCCTGCCAGTCTGCCGAGCATCACTGCGCCCTCATCCGAAAGGCCGAATCGGGTCGCGCCCGTCCCAGCCGATCGAAGCGCGGTGGAAGCCGCTGAAGGCTTCCTCCATGAACGGGTTGACCGGGATGATCTCCACGAAGCCCGGCAGCGCGCCGCGGGAATCCATGTAGACAACGTCGCCGCCGGTCGGTACGCCGGCGCGGAACGCTACGTCCATGCCCATCGCTTCGTAGCGCTCGACGTCCGCGTCGACATCCTCGCTCGCGACGCCCCAGTGATGGAATCCGTAGCCCCTCGTCGCGTACATCTCCTTGTACACGGACGGATGCTCGTCGTTCGGCCGGATCAGCTCGATGTTCATGTGCCCGGCGAAGGACATCGCGATCATGACGTCCGCGCGCGACGGCTGGCCCCGGTAGACGGCGTGCTCGCCCGTGAAATGCTCGAGCACGAACCACGGGCCGACGTTCAGCTTCCCGATCCATTCGCCGATGGCGCGCTCCATGTCGTCGACGATGAATGCCGTCTGCATGATGCCGTCGCGGGGCTGGCCGAAGGCGAGATGGGGCATGGCGATCCTCACTGGCTGGTCCGGAAACGATAGACTGTGCGCCGCCGCGTTGTCCAACCGGGCGGCGGCGAGCGTGCTCCGGAGCGCCCCAGGATGACCATTCGAGGAATGCGATGCCGACGACGATCTACGGAATCAGGAACTGCGACACGATCAAGAAGGCCCGCGCCTGGCTCGACAACCACGGCGTGGAGTATCGGTTCCACGACTACAAGGCCGAGGGCGTCGATCGGAAGCGGCTGGAGCGCTGGTGCCGGAAGGTCGGCTGGGAGACGCTGCTGAACCGGGCGGGCACGACGTACCGCAAGCTCCCCGAGGCCGACAGGACCGGCATCGATCAGACGAAGGCCGTCGGCCTGATGCTCGCGCAGCCGTCCATGATCAAACGCCCCGTGCTCGAGATCGGTGAACGCGTGATCGTCGGCTTCAAGCCCGCGGTCTACGCAGGCGCGCTCGAAGGCGCCTGATGCGGACAGCTGGGGGCGTCCCGCGGACGCCCGGGTAGTGCGCGTCGAAGCGGGGCCCGCACGTTGCCATCCGGACGGCCGCGACCGGCGCTCCGCGCTCCGCGCTCCGCGTGCGGCGACGCCGGCACGCCGCCGCCCCGGGTCCCCTACTCGGGGTCCGGATAGCTCATCTCGAAGCACTGCCTCCCGGCTTCGTGCGTCCAGAAACCGGCGTCCTCGGCCGGCCGTGACGGACGCGCGAACTCCGCGCAAAGCCTGAACGCGTTACGCCCGGTCACCTCGTAGTCGTAGGGCTCGGCCGTGACCGGATCCGCCGGCAGGCGCCGCATGCGCTGATCCACCGCCAGCTGATCGAGGTCGCGCGGCAGCGAGTCGCTGGCGTACCAGTGGTTGTCGATCGCGACCATCAGGTTTTGCAGATCGGCGACGCGCCGCTCGTCGAGTCGCAGCGCCCGTTCCTCGCTCGGCGACCCCGCCAGGTAGAGCCCCACCGCGACGGCCGCGACCGCGACCGCGGAACCGACGCCGGCCCAGATCTGATTGGCGGTCATCGCGCGAGCGCGCGCTCGTCCGCGCGGGCCGACCACAGGTAATAGCCGAAAATCGCGCCCGCGATGGCGGCAACCACGAGCACCTTCAGCAGGAATCTGGCGGTCAGCTCACCGGACAACATGCTGTTCAGCAGGTAGATCAGGTCGGTCGCGACTACGCAGGCCGCGATCGCAAGCGTCAGATGCGTCAGCCACCTTCGCGGGCCGGATGCGCGGTGGGTCGGGTCCCGGGCGACGCCTTTCGCGATCCACCACGCGATGAGCAGGAAAACAGGGAAGGCGACCAGCAGCGCGGAGACCGACCAGCGGATGCGGGCGAGCGGTTGCGCGTACTGATCGAGCACCGGGTCCGGAAAAGCGATGTTGATGAACTGCAGCAGCAGCTGCCCCAGGTTGTAAGCGCTGACGTAAAGCATGCCGAACATCACGAGGTACAGAAACGTCTCCCGCGCGGAGACGGTGGACTTCGGCCGGGGAACGGGTATCGGGAAGTCGACGTCGGAGTATGCGCCGAGCGCCTTCGCCACATGCTCCCTGGACCACCCCGCCTCTTCCAGCGCCCGCTGGACCTCCTGGCGGGAGGAGCCTGCCCGCAGCGCTTCCTCGACGAAGCGCACCGTGGGATCGGTCATCGATTTCTCCACCGACATCCGGAAGGGTCGCGTTGCTTATACGTTACGGAGCGCCCGCTTTCAAACACGGCATCGGCGGCGCTGGCCATGGCGCGCCCGCATGATAGAGTGGCGGTGAGCCCGAGGCCGCTCGCTTCACCGCGGTCCAGCTCCGGGAAGCTCTCCACCGCACGCCGTCCGAGATTCGCCTCGCCTTCATGACTTTCCACCGTGCTTCCGCCGCCGTGATTCTGGTCCTCGCCGCGCTCGCTTCGACCGGCTGCGGCAGCGACGGCGCCGGGCGCACGCCCGCGCCGGGCGTATCGGCCGACCTCGCTGAGCGGCGTGCCGCGACGCTCGGCGACATCCGTTACGGCTACTCGCTGGTCATCCCGCCGGATGCCTCCGCACCGATCAGCGGTCGGGCGGAGATCCGCTTCACGCTGGCCGATCCGACGCAGGCGGTCGTCGTCGACTTCGCGCACGGAGCAGACCATATCGGGGCCGTCGCCGCGAACGGCGCGCCCGCCGATTTCCGCGCGACCGGGGGCCATGTCGTGATCCCGGCCGCGGAGCTCGCGCCCGGCGAGAACTCGATCGACATCGAGTTCCGCGCCGGCGACGGATCGCTGAACCGCGGCGACGACTTCCTGTACTCGTTGTTCGTGCCGGCGCGGGCACACCACGCCCTGCCGATCTTCGATCAGCCGGACCTGAAGGCGCGCTTCTCGCTCGAGCTGACCGTGCCGGCCGGATGGCAGGCCGTATCGAACGGCGCCGAACTTGCCCGGCAGACGGTCGGGGACGCCGTGCACATCCGCTACGCCGAGACCGAGCCGATCCCGAGCTACCTGTTCGCGTTCGCCGCCGGGCGGTTCGAGGTCGAGAGCGCCGTGCGGCGCGGCCGCGAATACCGCATGCTGCACCGCGAGACGGACGCCGCGAAAGTCGCGCGCAACCGGGACGAGGTGTTCGATCTGCACGCCGCGGCGCTCGACTGGCTCGAGCGCTACACCGGCATCGACTACCCCTTCGGCAAGTTCGACTTCGTGCTGATCCCGTCTTTCCAGTTCAACGGCATGGAGCATCCGGGCGCGATCTACTACCGCGACTCGTCGATCCTGCTCGACGAGTCCGCGACGGAGAGCGACATGCTCGACCGCGCCCGCGTCATCGCGCACGAGACGGCGCACATGTGGTTCGGCGACCTCGTCACGATGCGCTGGTTCGACGACGTCTGGATGAAAGAAGTCTTCGCGAACTTCATGGCGGCGAAGATCGTCGACCCGGCGTTCCCGGAGATCGACCACGACCTCCGCTTTCTCGTCGCGCACCATCCGGTCGCGTATTCCGTCGACCGGACCGCAGGCACGCATCCGATCCGTCAGCCGCTCGACAACCTCGACAATGCCGGGAGCCTGTACGGGCCGATCATCTACCAGAAGGCGCCGATCGTGATGCGCCAGCTCGAGCTGCTGATCGGCGCCGAGGCGTTCCGGGAGGGCCTTCGCACGTACCTCGAGCGTTACGCTTTCGGCAATGCGAGCTGGCTCGATCTCGTCGACGTGCTCGATCAGCGCGCCGACTTCGACGTCGCCGCGTGGAGCCGCGCGTGGGTCGAGGAAGCCGGCCGCCCGTCGATCCGCACGGAGATCGAGCGCGACGCTGACGGCGGCGTGACCCGCATCGCCCTCACGCAGTCCGATCCGGTGCCGGACAGGAACCTGATCTGGGCGCAGCGGGTGAACGTGCTGGTCGCCTCCGCCGGACGCGCCGAGCTGATCCCGATCGAGCTCGACCGGCAACGCGTCGAGGTGATGCCGGCTGCCCTCGAGCGCCGCGGGAGCGAACCGATGGCCGCTTCGACATTCGGCGACGTCGAGCTCGTGCTGCCGCCGGGCGGCGGGCTCGCGTACGGCGCGTTCGAGCTCGATGCGGCGAGCCGGGAATTCCTGTTGCGGCGCCTGCCGCGGCTCGACGACCCGCTCGCCCGGGGCGCCGCGTGGATCACGCTGTGGGACGAGATGCTGCGCGGTCGCGTGCCGGCGGAGCGCCTGATGACGCTCGCGCTCGATGCGCTGCCGCAGGAGAATACGGAACAGAATGTTCAGCTAGCACTTGATGTTACGCATGATCTCTTCTGGAGATTCTTATCACCGCGCGCGCGCTCCGCGACCGCTCCCGAGCTCGAAGCGATGCTGCGCGAGGGGCTCGACCGCGCGGCGACCGCGAGCCTGAAGGCCGCCTGGTTCGAGGCGCTGCGCGCGACCGTGACGACGCTCGATGGCGTCGCCTATCTCGAGCGGATCTGGCGGCGGCAGGAGCGGATCGAGGGCCTGACTTTCTCCGAGTCGGACGAGGCCGACATGGCGCTCGATCTGGCCGTGCGCGGCGTCGCGGACGCGGAGCAGATCCTCGAGACGCAGCTCGAGCGGCTCGACAACCCCGACCGGCGCGCGCGGTTCGCTTTCGTGATGCCGGCGCTGTCCGCGAACGAGGACGTTCGCGACGCCTTTTTCGCGAGCCTCGCGGACGCCGGCAATCGCCGCCGCGAGCGGTGGGTCATCGAGGCGCTCGAGTATCTGAACCACCCGCTGCGGGCGGCGTCGGCCGAAAAGCACCTGCGGCCCGCGCTCGAGCTGCTGCCGGAGATCCGCCGCACCGGCGACATCTTCTTTCCGAAGAACTGGGCGGACGCCGTGCTCGGCGGGCACCGCGCGCCGAGTGCGGCCGTCACCGTCCGGGAGTTCCTCGAGGAGCGGCGGGACCTGCCGGACGCGTTGCGCCGCGTCGTGCTGCAATCGGCGCACGAGCTGTTTCGAGCGGCGGAGCTTGCGCAGGCCGACGTTCCGGAAGAATGAGTCGCGAACGCGCGGCCGCGATCCGGACGCCGATCAGAACGATGCCGCAACGCGGACCAGCGCCCGCCCTCCGAGAACGATCGCTACCGCGATGACGGCGATCGCAGGCAGATTCGCGCCGAGCCCGTTCACGTGCTGCCCGAGCAGGGCCCTGCGGTTCACCGCGTAAAGGAGAAACGCCGCCACGATCGGCAGCAACAGGCCGTTGGCGAACTGCGCGAACAGGATCAGCTCGACCGGCTGTCGGCCGGTGACCGCCGCGACCGTGCCGACCAGCAGAATCGTCAACGCGACGGCGCGAAAAGGCACACTCTTCGGATCGCTGCGGAAGCCGAACAGCTCCGCGGCGGCATACGCGCTTGCGAGCGGCGCCGTGATCGCGGAGGTCAGACCCGCGGCGAAGAGCCCGAGCGCGAGCAGCCACATCGCCGCCGCGCCGAAGGCCGGCTCGAGCTGACGCGCCATGTCCGCCGCGCTCGCGATGACGGCGCCCGAGCCGAACAGGCTGGCCGCGGCAGTCACGAGTATCAGGATCGACACGATGCCGCCGACGCCGATCGAAAAGCACGTGTCGAAGCGCGCGTCGCCGAGCGAGGCCGCGCCCGGCCATTTCGTCCTCGCAGCCGCCGCGTGCAGGAACAGGTTGTACGGCACGATCGTCGTACCGACCAGGCCGAGCACGAGCGGCGCCGCGTCCAGCGTCAGCCGCGGGGTGACGAGGCGCGGCAGCAGCGCGCCGACGTCGGGCCTGACGATGATCGCCGCGATCAGGAACGCGAGGCTCATCGACGCGACCATTGCGATCAGCACGCGCTCGATCGCGCGGTAGCCGCCGAGCACGAGCAGCGCGCCCGCCGCGACCGCGATCGCGACGCTGACGATACCGCGCGGCAGGCCGTCCGTGACCGCCGCGGCGCCGAGCGCCGCGCCGGCGATGTTGCCGCCTTCGTACGCCGCATTGCCGACGAACAGGGCCGCGACGATCAGCACCGAAGCGGCGCCGCGCAGCGCGCGCGATCGCGACGAGATCGCAAGCACCGCCTCGCCGAGCCCGATGCGCGCAACGACGCCGAGCCGCGCGGCCATCTCCTGCAGCACGATCGCAGCGGCCGTCGCGAAGACCAGCGCCCACGCGAGGTCGTAACCGTAAGTCGCGCCCGCGACGGTCGCAGTGGTCACGGTGCCGGGCCCGATGAACGCGGCCGCGGCGACGGCGCCGGGGCCTATCGACCGCAGTTTACGCAGCACGCGGGATCGAGCGGCCGCGGCGGCAGTCGGCGCGGCGGCGCTCGCTGCCATCCTGATCGCGCTGCCTCGACTTCTCGACGCCGCCGGCCGGCGGCTCGAGCGGCCCGAACAAGTGGCGCCTATCGGCAATCATGCCATTGCACTCCGAGAGCCTCGAGTCGTTGCCGCAGCACGGCAAGCGCGCGCACGCCGCGATCCCACCGTCCCTTCCTTCACGCCGCCCGTCGCCGCGATTTCGGCGTACGTCATGCCCGCCATCTCCGTCAACAATAGCACTCGCTTCAACCGCTCGGGCAACGCATCCACCGCGTCACGAACGACTTTCGGGATGCCGTCATCGCTTTCGCTGGCGTCAAGGCTCTGCTGGTGGATCTTGTTCGAGGCCGACCATGCGCCATAACCGGTCGCGCCGCAGCCGATTCCTCACCGTCAGATAGCAGAGCAGCATTCGAGTCGGGTCTCATCGGCGTGCTCCGGGAGCGCATGGGGCGTTTCTGATCCCTCTGAATACACATGAGTGAGAATATTCTTCCCGCGGCACGCGACATTCATGACTCGGAGGCCGCGCAGCCGAAAGGCGGAATCATCGAGCCGCTCGCGCACCGGCGACTGTAACCGGCGCGCGCGGCCCGATATCATGGCCGCCGTCCTGGCGCCGTTGCTGTGCGGGCCGCGGCCGCTTTCAGCCATACCGGCCGCCGACTCGCGCCGGCACCACATCGAGAGAAGAATATGAAGCTCAGATCCGCCGACGACATCGCGCGAGAGGCGACTCGCAGACTGCCGCTGTTTCTGTCCGAGTACGTGACGGGCGGTGCGAATACCGAGCACACGCTGCGCCGTAACGTCGAGGACCTGCGCACGATCGAGCTGCGCCAGCGCGTGCTGTGCAACGTGTCGGAAGTCGACGCCAGGACCGAGCTCTTCGGCCGCGAATACGCGCTGCCCGTCGGCCTCGGCCCGATCGGCATCTCCGGCATGCTCGCGCGGCGCGGCGAGACGCAGGCCGCGCGCGCCGCGGAAAACGCGAACGTGCCGTTTTGCCTGTCCACGGTGTCGATCTGCAGCCTGGAGGAGATCCGGGCCGCCGTCGCGAACCCGTTCTGGTTCCAGCTCTACGTCATCCGCGACCGCGCGTTCATGAACGACCTGCTCGACCGGGCCGCGGCCGCGGGCTGCTCCGCTCTGCTGTTCACGGTGGACATGCCCGTGCCCGGCATCCGCTTCCGCGACTTCAAGTCCGGCATGTCGGGCGGCGCCGGTTTCGCCGGACAGGCACGAAAGGTTCTCCAGGCGCTCGGCAAGCCGCGCTGGGCGTACGACGTCGGGCTGCGCGGGCGCCCGCACTCGCTCGGCAACCTGATCGCGGTGCTCGGCAAGAACAGCGGGCTCGAGGACTACATCGGCTGGCTCGGCCGCAATTTCGACCCGTCCGTCACATGGCAGGATCTCGACTGGATCCGCGCGAAGTGGAAAGGGCCGTTGCTGATCAAGGGCATTCTCGATCCGGAGGACGCGAGAAAGGCGGTCGATCTCGGAGCGGACGGCATCGTCGTGTCCAACCACGGCGGCCGCCAG
>JAFGNC010000433.1 GCA_016927175.1 Gammaproteobacteria bacterium
AACGGCAGCAGGTAGAGCTTCACGCCCGAGCCCGCGCCGGCGAGACGGGGACCGAGCTTCGCAAGGTCCTTGAAGCTCGTGCGGGCGGTCTGCACGGCGAATCCCTGCACGGGCCGCACGCGCAGCGTGATCTCGTACGCGACGCCGAGCAGCCCGTAGCTGAGCCGCATCAGCGGCATCAGGTTCTTGGTGCGCTCGTTGATCACGAACTTCCTGCCGCCCGGGCTGACCATTTTCAGCTGCACGGCGTGCGCGGCGAACTGGCCGACGTCGCCCGCGATGGAGGCCTCGAGGCCCGCTGCGCAGACGGCGCCGCCGACGCTGCGGTTGGCCAGGTCGAAGCCGCCGATCAGCTCGAGACCTTCCTCGCTCAGGATTTCGGCAAGGTCCGGAAGGGCGATGCCCGGCTGCACGGTCACGGTGTCCGCGTCGATCCGCAGCACCCGGTTCATCTCCGACAGGTCTATCAGGGTGCCGGAATTGGCCGTGATGCACCGCGTCGTGGAGCTGCCGGAGCCGGTCGGGCGCACCGGGCCCGGGTACCGCTTCGGGTCCGTCAGGACCTGCGAGATCTCGCTCGGCGTCGTCGGACGCACGACCATTGCGGGACCGGCGGAGGGAAATCCTCCTGCGCGCTTGCGCGCAACGGCAGTGCTCATGCGGTGGTGCTCCCCCTCTTCGACAGGAAACGACGGTGCGCTGGAAAAACGCCAAGGGTGAGCCTGATTGCGCCGCTGCGGCCCCGCTGTCGTAGGAATTCCTGCTGGAATGTCCCGTAGACCGGAAGCTTTGTGCCGCTGGCTTTCGCCAGGTTTACCCTTATCAGCACCGCCGACTATCGCTCACAACGTCCGCTGCTGCAAGCGATTGATTCGCGGTATCGGAACGCTCTGTTATGTCGATTCGGCGACGGCCGGAACGGCTACAGATGCTCGTCCAGGAACGTGTAAATCTTGCGCCGGACGAAGTTCAGACCGAGCGGCGTCAGCGAATAGAAGCCGCTGCGGTGCCGGGCCAGCAGCGTCAGACGCTCGGGCCGCCCCGCGGCCTGCCACAGGGCATCGCGCGATTCACGCGGCATGCAGTCGTCGAACGCGGCCTCGATCAGCAGTATGTCGTTCGGGTCGTAGCGGCCGGCGTAACGGGCGGGGTCCGCCGGACCGAACAGGTTTTCGAAGAAAGCGCGGTAGCGCTCCAGCGACCAGCCGAAGCTCGTCAGCACGTGCGTGCGCACCTCGCCGGCGCGGTTACTGCACGTGGCGAAGACGTTCGCCAGATTCGCGCCCCCCATCATCAGGACCGCAGTCGAGACCCTGGGATCGTTGCCCATCAGCGTCGCGGTCACCAGGGCGCTCATGCTGAAGCCCACCATCGCGATGCGCGCGTCGTCGATCTCCGGCCGCGTCTCGGCCCAGTCGAGCAGGCGGCGCATGTCGACGACGGCGGAGCGGTATCTTTCGGCGCTGTCCTGGGCCATCCGCACGAACTGCGCCTCCGTTTCCGTCGAGCTGAGGCCGCTCCACGGGAACAGCGGAGAATTGCCGAGCACCCAGATGATGTTGGCGTCTCCGTTGGACCTGCGTGCATAGCCGCGCGTGATTCGGCTCGGCGGATACGTGCTCGTGCCCCAGATCGGCAGCACGACGACCAGCTTCTTGGCGCCCGGGGAAAGGCTCTTGTAGTAGATCGCCTCGACACGCCGGTCCGGTCCGCCGTTCATGCCCCCGGACGGAAACGACAGCTCGACGACCTCGTGGAACCGCGTGGTGTCGACCGGATCGGACACCTCTACGGTTACGGGGCCGGAATGGTCGAACAGCGAGTGGGCCGTCTGCGGCGGAGTGTAAGCGTAGTCGTCCGGCGTCGACGGAGGCCTATGTAGATGAGCTATGCAGCCTGCCGAGGTCAGCAACAGTGCGGCCGCCGGAAGCCATTTTGCAAATTGAAGCAACAACTTGAGCCAGGCGGTTCCGGATCGGGGTGTGGGCGAAATGCGACAGGTGCCGCCTCATCGCGGCGCTCGAATTCTACAGATCGCACCAGAGGGAGTGAACCTCCGGGCCGCGGCGGGCGCGCAAGGGCTACTCGTACCGCAGTGCCTCGATCGGGTTCAGGCGGGCCGCCCGTCTCGCGGGCCAGATGCCGAAAAAAAGTCCCACGCCGACGCTGAACGCGAACGCGAGGCCGACGGACTCGGGGGAAACGAAGACCTCCCAGCCGGCGAACCGAGACATCAGCGAAGACGCTGCGGCGCCGAGCCCGATACCGAGCAGACCGCCGAGCAGGCACAGCGTCACGGACTCGACCAGAAACTGGAGCAGGATGCTGCCTCGGGTCGCGCCGAGCGCCATACGAATACCGATTTCCCGCGTGCGCTCCGTGACGCTGACGAGCATGATGTTCATGATGCCGATGCCGCCCACGATCAGGCTGACGCCGGCGATGCTCGCCAGCAGCACTGTGAACGTCTGCTGTGCTTCCTGCTGCGTCTCGAGAAACTCGCGGCGATCGACGATAGCGAAATCGTTCGGCTGCCCCGGCAGCAGGCGGTGGGCCTTACGCAGCACCCGCTCGATGTCTACCATGGCCCGCTCGATCCGAATGTCCTCGAGCACTCGCACGCTGATGCTGTCGAGCTCCTCCTGGCCGAACAGGCGCTGCGCGGCAGTGTTCAGCGGGATGAACGCGTTCGAGTCCGGACCGCGGTTGCCGAACCCGCCGCCGCCGGCACTCGCGAGGACGCCGACGACGCGAAACGGCTGATTGTTGATTGCGATGGACTGGTCGATCAGGTCGGCGGCGGCGACCTCGAGCTGTTGCGGAATCTCCGCTCCGACGACGACGACCCTGCGTTTGGCTTCGTCCTCTTCGAGCGTGAAGAACCGCCCGACAGCGAGGTCGTAGTTGAAGACGTCGGCATAGTGCCAGGCCGTGCCGGTCACCCGGACGTTCGTGTTCCGGTTCAGGTACTTCAGCTGCCCCCTGCCGGTGATCTCGGGGATCACGGCGTCGAGGTAACGCGACTCCGTCTCGAGCGGCTCGACGTCGTCGACACTCAGCGTCAGCTGGTCCCGGGCAACGCCCATCGAGAAGAACCGCGAAGCCGTGACGTTCAGAATATTGGCGCCGAGAGAGGCGATCTGGTCGTCGATGCGTTTCTGCGCCCCCGCGCCGGCCGCGAGCATCGCGATGACTGCGCTGACGCCAATGATGATGCCGAGCATCGTCAGCATTGCGCGAAAGAAGTTCGCCTGAATCGACTGAAGAGCGACCCGGATGATCTCGCCGAAAAGCATCGGATATCCACTGTGGAGGGCGCCGTTAAAGTAGCAGAGGGGAGGCACCGGTCAAAGCCGCCGGTGCTGAAGATTTGTGTGCGGCGACGGCTATTTACGCGTCTCGACAAGGGGCGGGTGCTTCACTACGATGGATTTGTCCGACATCACGGCGGAGAAAGCACGGGTGCGTGTCCTGCGGCGGGGCATCGAGGTGGTCCTGGCAGTTATCGGCTTTGCCGCGCTGTCGCTCGTGCCGCTCGGCGGCAGCTCCGGCAACTCGGAGATCGGCCTCGAGCCGTGGCTTCCGCGCTCGGCCCACGAGGCCTATGGTTACCGGCTCGCGCTCGAAGGCTTCAGGCGCCCGCCGGCGCGCGACTGGCTGCTGGCCTCGGAGCGCGCCGTGCTGCAGCCGCGGAGGGCAGACCTGCCGGTCGCGTCCTCGGGCCGCTTCGAAGCCGGCACGGGACAGGCGCTCGGTTACCGGTTCACCGCGCGAGGCGGCCGCCGCGTCACGGTCGAGGTTGCCGCGCGGTCGGTCGCGGAAGGGAGCGGCCGGGACGGAACGGGCGCGGATGACCGCGCTGCGCTGTTCGTGGATCTGTTCTTCGCAACGGCGGACGGCGTCGAGTATCTGCGCAGCGCGCCGCCGCTTCGCACGCGCGGCCCAACCGCCCGCCAGCGCGTCGAGCTGACCGTGCTCGACGACGGCGAGTATCTGCTGCGCGTGCAGCCGTCGCTGGAGTTCTCCGGAGATTACGACGTGCAGGTACGCAGCGAGCCGCTGCTCGCGTTCCCGGTGCAAGGGTTCGGCGCGCGGGCGATTCAGAGCGGGTTCGGCGCGGAGCGCGACGGCGGGGCGCGGTCCCATCGCGGCGTGGACATCTTCGCACCCCGCGGCACGGCGGTCGTGGCGGCCATGGACGGCTGGGTCTCCCGAGTCGACACGACGGCCCGCGGCGGCAACGTCGTATGGCTGCAGCCGCTGTTCGGCAACATGCGGCTGTACTACGCGCATCTCGACACGCAACTCGTCGAGCGGGGCGAGTTCGTGCTGGCGGGCGACGTGGTGGGCACCGTCGGCAATACCGGCAACGCCCGCACGACGCCGCCGCATCTGCACTTCGGCGTCTACGTCAGGCAGCGCGGGCGGCGCGGCGGAGCCAGGGATCCCTATCCGTTTCTCGATTAGCGGGCGTTTTGCCGGCCGCTCGCCGATCAGTGGGCTGCTTCGTTGCGATGCCGTAGCGGCTCGTATAGATTGGCTCGGCACTCCGACGGATTTTCGACAATGACGTTACGGGAAAGGGTCGAGCAGGTGTTTCCCGGCTGGAAGCGCTGGTATCCGAGCCTCTTCGACGCCGCCACGGATCTCGGGCTGATCCGGGCCGAGGTGTGCTCGCCGGATTCGCTGCTGCTCAGCAAGCGGCACGCGAAGGTGCAGCGCGCCGCCGAGGCGGCTCATCGCGAGAAATGGGGCGGGGGGCCTCCGGAGGAATGACCAAACGATGAGCGAAGCCGTGCGCAGCCCGGTGCCTCCCTTCACCGAGGAGACGGCCCGTCAGAAGGTAAAAGCCGCCGAGGACGCCTGGAACACGAAGGACCCGGAGCGCGTCGCGCGGGCGTACACCGAAGACTCCGTGTGGAGGAACCGCGACGAGTTCATTCGAGGACGGGCGGAGATCGAGGCCTTCCTGCGCCGCAAATGGAGTCGGGAGCTGGAATATCGTCTCCGCAAGAGCTTGTGGGCTTTCGACGATCGCCGCATCGCAGTCCGATTCCAGTACGAATGGAAGGACGCCGCGGGACGCTGGTTCCGCTCTTACGGTAACGAGCTGTGGGAATTCGACGACGCCGGCCTGATGCGGCGCCGCGAAGCGAGCATCAACGACGTTCCGATCGAGGAGTCGGATCGCCGGTTCGTCGGCGGCGGCTGGCGCGATCGGGAGCTTCCGCTGCGGTAGCCGGCGGTGCCGGCACCCGCCCCAGTGTGTCGCCATTTGATGACGCTTTTTTGACCAACCTGACGGCCTCTAAAGCGGCGCTTCCCGGCAAGCATACTTTCAGGTCTTTTCCACAACTTTATCCACAGATATTGTGGATGGCTGACCGGCCCCCGCCGCCGTGCCGGCCGCAATGAGGCGGGCCGACACCGGGCGGGAACCGCCCGCCGCCCGCCATTGTTAGCTTTCCCTCATATCTTTGTGCAGCATTTGTCTAACGGGGAAGTTCCGCTCCCTGTGTACAATTGCAGCTCGACCCCGAGGCCTGCTCCCGTAACCCTGGCTCGCCATGCAGAAGATGATCATCGCCAACCGACTCGCGGACGGGGCCGTGGCGTTCCTCGCGCCGAACCACGAGTGGACGGCGTCGGTGGAGGAGGGGGCGGTCATTACCACCGAGCTCGAGGCGGAACAGAGTCTGGCCGTCGCGAAGAGGCACGAGGAAGACTGCCTGATCGTCGATCCTGTGCTGATCGACGTGACAGTGACCGACGGCCGTCCCCGGCCCACGGCCATCCGCGAGGCCATCCGAGCATTCGGACCCACGATCAGGACGGATCTCGCCCCGCCCGAGCAGGCGGAAGCCGCCGTGGCTTGGCGCTGATCGCGCCCTCCGGACCGAGAATGTGAGCTCCATGTACCGTTACGACGAATTCGACCACAAGCTCGTCGGCGAGCGCGTGGCGCAGTTCCGCCGTCAGGTGAACCGACGCCTGACGGGGGAGCTCACGGAGGATCAGTTCAAGCCGCTGCGGCTCATGAACGGCCTCTACCTGCAGCTGCACGCGTACATGCTCAGGGTGAACGTGCCCTACGGCACGCTGTCGTCGAGGCAGATGCGCCGGTTCGCCCACGTCGCGCGTACCTACGATCGCGGCTTCGGACATTTCACGACGCGTCAGAACATCCAGTACAACTGGATCGCGCTCGAGAAGGCGCCGGACGCGATCCGGGATCTCGCGGACGTCGAGATCACGACGATCCAGTCCTCGGGCAACTGCGTGCGGAACATCACGTCGGATCAGTACGCCGGCGTCGCGCGGGACGAGATCGCGGATCCGCGCGTGTACTGCGAGCTGCTGCGCCAGTACTCGTTCCTGCACCCGGAGTTCTCGTACCTGCCGCGCAAGTTCAAGATTGCCGTCACGGGCTCCGCGAACGACCGCGCGGCCGTCGCGATCCACGACATCGGTCTGCGCATGCACCTGAACGAGGAGGGCGTGCCGGGCTTCGAGGTTCTGGTGGGCGGCGGGCTCGGGCGCACGCCGTACCTGGCGCACACGATCCGCGACTGGCTGCCGCCTCGGCATCTGCTGTCATACGTCGAGGCGATTCTGCGTGTGTACAACATGCACGGCCGGCGGGACAACATCCACAAGGCGCGGATCAAGATCATCGTCAATCAGATGGGCATCGACAAATACCGCGAGCTCGTGGAGCGTGAGTGGGAGGCGATCAGGGACGGCGCGCTGACCGTCCCGCAGGAAGAGCTCGATCGGATCGCGGCCTATTTCGCGCCGCCGGAATACGAGCGCCTCGACGACATGGCCGAGGAGCTCGAGCGCGTCGGCCGCTCCGACGCCGATTTCGCGCAGTGGCTGAACGGCAACGTCGCGGCCCACAAGGTTCCCGGCTACGCGATCGTCAACGTATCGCTGAAGGCGCCGGGCGCGGTGCCGGGCGACATCACCGCGGACCGCATGGAAGTCGTCGCCGATCTCGCGGACCGCTACAGCATGGGCGAGATCAGGATCAACCACCGGCAGAATCTCGTGCTGCCCAACGTGAGGCAGAGCGATCTCCACGACCTGTGGCAGGCACTCGCGGGCCAGGCTCTCGCGACGCCGAACGTGGGCAAGCTGACCGACATCATCTGCTGCCCGGGCCTCGATTACTGCGCCCTCGCCAATGCCCGCTCGATTCCTGTCGCGCGCGATATTTCGCGCCGCTTCGTGGACGTCGACCAGCTCGCCGCCATCGGCCAGATGACGATCAACGTGTCGGGCTGCATGAATGCCTGCGGCCACCACCACGTCGGCCATATCGGCATCCTCGGCGTCGACAAGAGGGGGCAGGAGTTTTTCCAGCTGACGCTCGGCGGCTCTTCGGACCGGAACGCCGCGCTCGGCGACCGGCTCGGCCCCGCCCTCGCCCAGGAGGACGTGCCGGATGCCATTCAGGCCATCGTCGACACGTACCTCGAGATCCGCGATCCGGACGAGCGCTTCCTCGACACGTATCGGCGCGTCGGCATCGCGCCGTTCAAAGAGGCCGTCTACGGCAGCGGCCACGCGAAGGCCGTCGCGTGATGGCGCTGGTCAAAGACGGCAGGATCGTGGAGGACGCGTTCGTCGACGCGAGCACGCTCGACACGCTGCCGCCCCAAGGGTGCCTGATCGTCAGCCTCGAGCAATGGCAGGCGCACCGGCACGCGCTGCTCGCGCGCGCAGAGCCCGTGGGCATCAAGCTGACGAGCGATCAGTCGCCGGAGGCGATAGCGGAAGACGTCGGGTGCTTCGATGTCATCGCCCTCGAGTTTCCGCGGTTTCGGGACGGCCGGGCGTATTCCTACGCGCGGCTTCTGCGCGAGCGTTACGGCTACGACAAGGAGCTGCGGGCGGTAGGCGACGTGCTGCTCGAGCAGCTGTTCTACATGGCGCGCACGGGCTTCGACGCGTTCGAGATTCTCAGCCCCGATCCGCTCCGGGACTTCGAGACCGCGATGGGCGATTTCTCGGTCTGCTACCAGCCGACCGGCGACGGACGGCCTACTGCGATGCAGCTGCGCCACCGGCGGCCTGCGACCTGAACGAGTCGGTCAACCGTCCCCGCCGAACAGCCGAACCAGTGAGTCGGCGAGCGGCTTCATGTGAAAGCTCTCTGCCGGCATGGCGTCGACGCGAATGCCGGCGCCCTCGAGCTCGTCGGCGACTACCGGGCCGACGGCCGCCACACGAGTCCGGCGCAAGCCCTCGGCCAGGGCGGTACCGAGACCGCGGCGGCTCGCGAGCTTCCGCAGCCGGTCGAGCTGCGATTTGCTCGTGAACGCGATCGCATCGACGTCACCGCGGCTCATTCTCGAGATCAGGTCGACGACCTGCTCGTCGTCCGCGGCCGAAGCGTATTCATAAGGCGCCACGCAGTCGACGGTCGCGCGGCGGTCGGCGAGGTAGTCGAGCAGCTGCTCGTTCGGCTCGGTGCCGTACAGCTGCACGCCGACTCTGGCTCCCTCGAGCGCGAGCTCGGACAGTGCCGCGATGATGCCGTCGGTCGTCGGGGCAGGAGCCTCGATGTCGGGCGCGAGGCCGAGGCCGCGCAGCGCCTGCCTCGGCTTCGGGCCGCGCGTCAGTTTGCGCGACCGGCTCAGCGCGTCCGTGAATTGCCGCTCGAGGCCCGCGCGGCCCGCGAATGCCGCGAGCCGCCTGACACCCTCTCCCGTGTACAGAATCAGCAGATCCGGCGGAGCCTCGATCAGGCGCCTGATCCAGTCGACGACCGGCCGCTCGTCCGCGGCGTCCACTATCGACACGAGCGGGCAGCGAAGCACCGTCGCGCCGCGCTTCTCGAGCAGCGACGCCAGCACATCGAGCTGCCGCGCTTCAGGGACGGCAACCGTCCTGCCCGTCAGAGGCAGCTCACCGCCCATCGCGCATCACGGCATACCGAGCAGCTTTTGCTGATTGCTTTCATGCGCCTCCGTCCACAGGCCGGCCTCCCTGAAATAGCGGACGGCGCCGGGATGGTAAGGGTGAAAGTTGTCCGCCGGCGCGAGGTCCTCGACCGTCATCGAGCGCATCTGCGGGTAGTCGCGCTTCAGCGCGTCGAGGTTGTCGTGCAGCGTTTTGACGATCGTGTACGCGAGGTCATCGGGCATATGAGTGCTGGCGTTCAGGTAGTCCAGCGTGTCGGCGACTTCGATCGGCTCGGTGACGCCAACGGTCGTGGCGGTCGGCGTCACCGTCGCGACTCGTGAGCCGGGCATGCCTTCGGTAAGCTTCGCCGCGTCCCGTCCCATCGTGATGAAGCGTATGCCTCCGGGGATCGTCGAATGCACCTGCAGCCCGAGCGCCGTGCCGAGCCCGATCGGGATCGCATCCGCCCGGCCTTCGGTCAGCGCCTGCGTCGCCTCCGGCACGCCGGCAACCGTCAGCGCCTCGACGTCGGTCGGCTCGAGCCCGCCGGTCGCGAGGATCGCGTGATGCAGCTGCCGGAGCGCAGCGTTTGCGCGAAACGTGACGACGACCCGCTTGCCGCGCAGATCCTCGACGCGCTCGATGCCGGAGTTCGCCGGCGTCATGTACATGATCGGCAGGTGAAACATGACCGCGAGCGCCCGCAGGTTGTCCATCCGGTCGGTATAGGGCGGAAGGCCGTGGTAGCTCAGGTACGAGTCGATGCTCGTGTTGAGGCCGAGCGAGATGTCTCCGCGCTGCAGCATCGGCAGGTAGACCGATGAGCCGGAGAACGGACGAATCGTCGCTCTGAGCCCGGCCTGCTCCTGCAGCACCTTGGCAAAGCCCGCGGCGACGGCGTAGACGTTGGTGCCGGAAGGGTTCGAGCCGATCGTGACCCGGTCCACGGTCGTCGCCGCGGAGCCGCCGCCGCTCGTGTCGTTCTGGCCGCAGCCGGCGCCGAGCGCGAGGCAGGCGAGGGCGAGCGGGCCGACGAAAGTACTGACTCTCATGGCCCGAGCCTAACCGAGACGGACTCAGGTTGAAACCTGAGCCTCGTCCTCGGCGATCGGGCGCAGCTTCGGGAACTTGACCACCGTGCCCGGGGCGACACGATCCACGTCGAGATCCGGGTTGTACTGGCGGAGCAGCCAGACCGGCACGTTGTACTTGCGCTGCGTCAGCACCCACAGCGACTCGCCGGAGCGGATCACGTGCTCCTCGACGTCCTCGATGTGATAACGGGAGAAGAACTCCTCCTGCCGCGTGCGCTGATAGGAGATGCGGCGCCGCTCGAACTCCGCGGGCGTCACCTTCGAGAAGTCGAGCTTCAGCGCCTGCCCGATCACGACGGCGCGCCCGAAGGGCAGGCCGTTCAGGTCCCGCAGCCGCTGTGTGCGAATCTCGAGCCAGTCGGCATAGTGTCCCAGCGTCTCCAGGGCCTGGACCTGGATCGTCTCGCCGCCGGACACGGTGTAGTCGCTGGGGTCGGCTGCGAGCTCGGCCTGATGGCTCGCGAGCGCGTTCGACTCGAGGGAAGCCTCCTCCTCGACCGGCGCTGCGGAATCCTGCGCGCTGTCGAGCACGCGGTCGACGAGATCCGGTGCGGCCGAGGCCGAATCGAGCTCGCCGGCACGAAGCGAGCCTTCGATCTCATCGGCCGTCACGGCGGCGCTGACGGCGCCTTCGATCGCTGCGGCGTCGGCGAGCACTGCCACGGCCGCTTCGACTTCGGCCGCGTCCGCTGCGACTTCCGCGCTTTGCGCGGCGCTCGCGAGAGCCGCGGCCGTCGGAACCCGCAGCGTCTGGCCCGCGTATATCAGGTTCTTGTTGCGGATGCCGTTGGCCCTCAGCAGATCGTCCTGCGACACGTTCATCACCCGCGCGATGCGATCGATGCTGTCGCCGCGCCGGACCACGTATTCGCCCGTCGCGGCCGCGTCGGAGGCGTCGGCCAGCGTGGCCGGAACCTGGTTGCCCGGCACCGGCAGCATCAGCACCTGCCCCGCGCGGATGAAGTTGCTGCTTCTGAGGCCGTTCATCTGAACGAGCGACGCGAGGCTCACGCGGTAGCGACTCGCGATCTGCGACAGCGTCTCGCCGCTGCGCACGCGGTGCTGAACGTCCGGTTGCTGAGCGGCATAACGCTCGCCGGCGGGCACGGAGGCGAGCAGGGCCGTTGCGTCCGCGGCGGATCTCGGCAGGCGCAGGCCGAAGCCCTTCGGCACGAACTTGTCGCCGCTCCACACGGTTTCCGTCAGCGCCGGATTCAGCTGCCGCAGCGTGTCGACGCCGATGCCGAGGGATCGGGCGAGCGTGTCGGCGCGCATGTAGTCCGGCACGGCCGTGACCAGCGTGTCGGAGGGCGGGTTGTAACGGACCTGACCGAAGTATTTCTCCGGATTCGCGTCGACGTCGACCGCGGCCAGAAAGGCGGCGTAGAAATTCCTCGAGGCGAAGCCGAAGGTCCTGCTCTCGTAGTTCTCGACGATGGCGCCGATGTCCTTGCCGTGCCGGCTGGCCGCGCGGCGCATTCCGCCGAGCCCGTGGTTGTAGGCCGTGATGGCGAGCGGCCAGCTCTCGAGGACCGCGTGGTTGTCGTGCAGCAGGCGCGCCGCGGCTTCGCTGGACATGAAAGGGTCGCGACGCTCGTCGACGATGTGGTCGATGCGCATGTAGCGCAGCCCGGTCGAGCGCGTGAACTGCCACATGCCGGCGGCGCCGACCTTCGAGTAGGCAGTGGGATCGAACGACGACTCGACGTGCGGCAGCGCGGCGAGCTCGCGCGGCACGCCGTTGGCGTCGAGCACGTCGTGGATGTGGCCCCGCCATGTGCCCGAGCGGGCGAGGCCGGCGCGGAAGCGGTCGGCCTGCCCGAGCTGGAACCTGAGCCGATGAGCCGCGCGCCCGAGCTCGGCATTGCTGGTGCCTTCCGGCCACAGCTCGAGCACTCGCTTTTCTTCCCGGCTCAGGTTGCTGCGGGTGCCGTTGCCGAGTTTCGTCAGGATCCTGCGGTACTCGTCGACGGCCTGCCGGACGTGGCGGCGCCGCTGCGCCGGTGTCGTGTCGCGCACCGTCTCGTACACGATATCGAGCCGTTCCGAGTCGTGAATGAAGCCGCCGCGCGTGTCGACCTCGGTGTAGACGCGGGTCCAGAAGCGGATCGCCGGCTCGAGCTGCTTCGGCCGGGGGAACAGCTCCTCCGCGGCGTGGGCGAAGACCGCGGTCAACGACGCGGCGAGCAGGATCAGGCAGCGCAAACCCCAGCGCGAGCCATGGATCGGCAATCGATGCTTAGTCACCCGAGCGTCTCCCTGTTGTTCAGATCGGCGGCATCGTGGAAAGACGGAGCCGGGATTATGTCCGACGGGCGCAATCGGGGTCGCAGACGTGCATCACGCCGGGCGGAATGTCGGCTGCAGAACCCTGGTAGCGGATGCATCCCCTGCCGCGTCTTTTATGTTTGTTTATAGCGCGTTAGGGAGTATAGCAGCTCTGGCCCGGCTGCAAAGGCGCTCACGCGCGGGTCAGCTCGCGAATGATTTCGGCGTGGGAAGGGTGCTCGCGAAGGAGCTTCTCGCGCGGCGGCATGTCGAAATCGTCGAACTCGAAGCCCGGCGACACGGTGCAGCCGGCGAGCGCCCACTTCGCGCCGGGCGCGAGCCGGGCCGCCTGCCAGCAGCCGGCATCGACGACCGCGGTCGGCTCGCCGCTGAAGACATCCGTCGTCAGCGTGCGGCTGCCGCGCGCGCCGGCCGTGTCGATGATATGGAGCTCGAGCGGACCGCCGGCATACAGATGCCAGATCTCGTCGCTGCACCGGACGCGGTGAAACGCCGAGAAGTGCCCCTCGGCGAGCAGGAAATAGATCAGCGTGCCGGCCCGGCGGCGGCGCTCGCGACCGTCCGGAATGCCGGGGTGGTCGATCTGAACTTCCGAGCGGTAGATCTCCCGGTAGAAGCCGCCCTCCGGGTGCGGGGACAGTCCGAGACGCCGTACGAGCTCGTCGACCTGATCATCCATTCAGAAGGTTCGCCTGCAGCAGGATGCCGGGAGCGACGAGCCTGCGCGGCCCGTCGCCCCCGGCCTGGCCCGGCAATGATCCGGTGTCAGAAGCCCCAGTTCAACCCCACATACGCGCGCCGTCCGAGAATGTCGTAGTAGTTCGGAATCGTGCTGCCGCGCGCGTTGTTCTGCCCCGGTACCTCGCCCGTGATCTCCGGGTCCGTGTCGAGCAGGTTGTCGATGCCGAAGCGCAGATTGATGCGCTCCGTCACGGTCCAGTTGCCGAACAGGTCGAACATGTCGTACGCGTCTACGCCGAGGGTGCTCGTGTTGGGGTTCTGAGCGAAGT
Organism: Gammaproteobacteria bacterium; assembly: GCA_016927175.1. Classification (GTDB taxonomy): domain Bacteria; phylum Pseudomonadota; class Gammaproteobacteria; order Steroidobacterales; family Rariloculaceae; genus ZC4RG20. The sequence continues at coordinate 13,304 of JAFGNC010000433.1, forward strand.
CGGCGGGCTCGGCGGAAGGCAGGTGCCGCCAGCGCAGGCCCACCGTCAGGTCGGGCAGGTTGTAGCCGACGGTCGTGAACAGCTGCCAGTCGAACTGGCCGCCTTCGTTCAGCGTCCCCGCGGATTCGATGACCGGGGAAGTCGGCGTCGCCTGCGTCTCGTACGTGTCGACGTAGGTCAGCAGTGAGTTGACGAACAGCGAGTTCGCGCCGACGTCACCGCTCCAGTTCAGCTGGACGTCGGCGCCGCGGGTCTTGATGAAGCCGAGGTTCTGGTACGGCGCGTCCACTGCGAGCCTGAGGCCGCTGCCGGGCTGGCGGGTGATCAGCCCGCAGAAGGGGTTGTTGACGTCGTAAGTCGGATTGCTCGTGCCGTTCACGTTGAAACACTGCTGATACACGGCGTACGAGCTCAGCGGCCCGATCGCTCCCTCGATCTCGATGTCGTAGACGTCGAGCGATGCCGTGATCGCGTCGCCGCCGAAGACGAGGCCGAGCGTGTAGGTCACGGCCTCCTCGCTCTCGAGATCCGTGCTGCCGAAGCGCGTCTCGAGCTCGAGCGGAAAGAAGAAGCCCGGCCCGGCGAAGCCGTCGGGGTCCGCGGCGAACGTCGAGCCGCCGCCCGAAGCGGCGATCAGCGCGGAGCAAAGCTGCTGGACCTGAGCCCGATTGGGATTCGACGCGACGTTGCCCCACGGGTTCAGCGGGCCGGCGACGACGTCGCCGCTGATGCACGGATCGCCGCCGGGGAAGAACACGACCACCGACGTCTCGCCGAGGAACAGCTCGGCCGTGTTCGGCGCGCGGTTCGCGACCTGACGGCCGCCGCGCACGCGGATCCGGTCGGTCGCGCCCCAGTCGAACAGTGCCTTGTAAGTGTCGATGCGGCCGACCGTGCTGTAGTCCGACGTGCGGGCGCCGAGCTCCAGGCTGAAGCTCTCGGCGAGCGGCACGAGCAGCTCGCCGTAGAACTCGGTCACGTCGAGCTCGCCGCCGGCCTCGTTGGCCGCGAAGAGCCCCGCCGGAAAATCGACGACGGACGACTGGTCGTTCAGCAGATCCGGCTGGAAGAACACCTCGTTCTCGCGGTAGCTCGCACCGAAAGCGAAACGCAGCTCACCGCCGCGCATCTCGGTGATGCCGCCCTGCAGGTTGAACTCGGCGATCTTCTGCTCGAAGTCGTTCGTGTTCTTCATGCGGACGTTCGCCGCATCGATGCAGTCCTGCGTCGGCGTGAAGTAGTCGAAGATCGGCAGCCCGCTCGTGCAGCTGATCTGATAGCCGAGCGACTGGTTCTGCTGCATGTATCCCTGGCCGTAGTTCGGTGCGGCGACGAGCTCCCGCCAGCGGGCGACGGAGACGAAGCCGTCGAGCTCGTTCAGAGTCGTCGTGCGGCCCTGCGAGGCGTAGGCCTCCCAGGTCCAGTCCCGGTCAGCGAAGGCGCCTTCGAGGCCGGCCATGACCTGGTAGACCTGGTTCGTGTTGAAGGAGCGGCGCGGGCCGTGCCAGTCGAAGACGCGCCGCAGCTGCCAGGGCGCGTCGGGATCGGCCCGCGAATCGAGCAGAACTTCGAGCTCCGGCGGGACCGGATGCTCGGCGTCGCGCGGCACCGGCGCGGACCAGAACTCGACGCCGGGCGAGTAGTCGAGGATCTGGTCGACCTTCCACGAAGCGAAGTTCGCCTGTGTGAACAGCGTCAGGCTGTCGGAGATGTCGTACGTCGCGCGCCCGAAGGCGGAGTAGCGTGTCAGCGGGCTCGAGGCGAATCCGACCCGGTAGACGTCCTGCAGCGAGCCGGTGTACGAGTTGATCTTGAAGGACGAGCCGGGGCCGACGGGCCCCGTATAGCCCGTGGCTCCGAACTGCCGGAACAGCGTGCCGTCCGGGTTCAGGTAGAACTCGCTGAACGGGGACGCGGCCGGGCCGACCGCGTCCGGGAACACCTGCGCGACGGCCGCGGCGCTCGGCGGGTTGTTCAGCGGCACGTAGCCCGACTGCCGCAGGAAAGAGCCCGAGGTCGTGCCCGGGTCGTCCCAGCCTTCGACGATGAAGTCCCGGTCCTCGTTGTAGACGGCGTTCCGGTCGGCCCACTCGACGCCGAGCATCGCGTTGCCGCGGCCGCTGTCGAAGTTGCCTCCGGCCAGCAGGCTGAGGCGCAGCTCTTCGCCGTCACCCTCGAACGTCGCGCTCTGCTGATAGTCGACGCTGACGCCTTCGAAGTCGTCCCGCAGAATGAAGTTCACGACGCCGCCGACGGCGTCGGCACCGTACACGGCCGATGCGCCGCCGGTGATGACCTCGACGTTCTCGATGGCGGCAGCCGGGATCGAGTTCACGTCGACGACCAGCGTCGCGTTCGCCGGCTGCGCGCGGCGGCCGTTTATCAGCACCAGGTTGCGGTTCGCGCCGAGGCCGCGCAGGTTCACGCTCGAGATGCCGGGCGTGTTGAACGCGCTGGCCTGCACATCGGTATCGACGAACTGCGTTCCGGCCGGCTGGAACTGCGGCAGCTGGTTCAATGCCGCTTCGACGCCCACCGTGCTGATGTTCTCGAAGTTCTCCGCGCCGACCGTGACGATCGGGCTCGCCGCCGTGAAATCGCGGCGCACGATGCGCGAACCCGTGACGACGACTTCCTCGAGCTCGGCTTGCGGTTGCTGCGCCTCGACTGACGCAGCGAATCCGCTGCCGCCGAGAACGGCCGCGACGGCCGACGCCAGCACCTTCGAAGTCTGCCCGTGTTGCTCCTGCATGTTCATCGATCGTCCTCCTCGCGAGTGATGGATCCGTCGCTCGCCATGCCGCGGGAACCTGCGGGACAGCCCGGACAGTCGCGGAGATGCCGCGGCGCGAGCGGGTGTTGCAGATTTGCATCTGAAGATTCCGATGGCGCAAATCCGATTGCGCGAATTCGAAAGCACGACGCTTAGAGTGTTCAACGGCATTTACTCAGCGTCAACCGACCCGGCGCGGCGCGGAAGGTGCGCCCAAGCCACAATCGCGGAAGTCGCGGGATCCGCCGGGCGATCGGCCCGGCCTTCCGCCGGGGCGGGCCCCGCCTTGCTATGCTTTCGGCCTTTTTTTCCGAGGGAACGAGCGTGCCGCCGCAGCGCACCGAGCCCCCCCGTCCGGTCGTGGGGATCGCCTGCAAGATTGCATCCGTCGTGCTGCTGTCGGGCATGGCGGCCTGCGTCAAGTACCTCGGCTCGGCCATTCCGAGCGGCCAGACGATCTTCGTTCGCGGGCTGATCTCGATCGCCGTGCTCGCGCTCGGCGCGTGGGGTTTCGGCGCGCCGCACCTGCTGCTGACCCGGAACTGGCGCTCGCACGCGCTGCGCTCGCTGTCGGGAACGGTCAGCATGTTCTGCCTGTTCACGGCGCTGACGCTGATCCCGTTCGCCGACGTGATGGCCATCACTTTCACCGCGCCGATGTTTCTGACGCTGCTCGCGATGGTGTTCCTCGGCGAGCGCATTCACGCGTTCCGCTGGAGCGCGCTCGCGATCGGTTTCGCCGGCGTCGCGATCATGGTCGCGCCGCACATCGGTTTCGGCTCCGGCAGCGCGCTCGGGATCGCCGTTGCCTTCGGCGCGGCTGTTTTCGCCGCGCTCGCGATGATGTTCCTGCGCGCCATGAGCGGCGGAGGAGGCGAGCATGCCGTCACGATCACGTTTTACTTCACCGTCACGTCGACGGCCTTCGCGGCCCTGACCGCGATTGCCGGCTGGCCGGCGCCGACGGCGGAGCAATGGCTGTTCATCGTCGCCGCCGGCTTCCTCGGCGTCTTCGGCCAGCTGCTGATGACGTTTTCGTACCGCTATGCGGAAGCGTCGACGATCGCGCCGCTCGACTACGGCAATCTGCTGATGGCGGTCGTGTTCGGCTATGCGTTCTTCGACGAGATTCCGGAGCGTGCGACGTGGATCGGCGCGCCGCTGGTCGTGGCCGCCGGCGCGATCATCCTGTGGCGTGAGTACCGGCTCGCGGCCGGCAGCGGGGCGCCGCGCGAGATCCGCGAGGCATAGGCGCCCGCTCCGGCGAGGGTCATCGCCGGGCGAAGGCGCCCGGCGGTCGGCTACTGCGCTATCCTTCCGCCATGAACATCGACATGGACATCGAGACCCTGACGGATCAGGACAAAGCCCTGATCGAGCACGCCTGCACGCGGCTCGTGCTCGAGTCGGTGGCTGCGAACGATCGGCAGGACTACGAGACTTTCGCGGACCTCTTCACGAGCGACGGACTGCTGCACCGGCCGGCGGGCGAGCCGCTGTGCGGCCGCGAGGAGATCATCGACTCTTACCGTGTACGCCCCGCGAGCCGGATCACGCGGCACATCTGCACGAACATACTGATCCGCGTGGACTCGGCGCGCTCCGCGCGCGGCACGACCTATGTGACGCTGTATGCGGCCGACGGCGGACAGGCCGGCGGCAGCTTCGGCGTCAAGTGCGATCCGCGCACGCTGATCGGCGAGCTCGAGGACCGATTCGAGCTGACAGTGGCCGGCTGGCGCATCGCGGAGCGGCGCGCACGCTTCGTGATGCACACCTGATACGCGTGACGCCGGGTCCGACACGGCGGGCACGGCGGATGCGCCCGCTTCGGGGCTTGGCTATGCTTCGCTTCGAAGCCCGCGACGCGGGCCCGGAAACTGGAAAAAACTTGCAGGGAACGACGGCCGACCGGACGGCCGCAGGAGTCGCAGCGTGATGATCGACGAATTTTCCTCCTCTCGGACTCCGACGGCCGCGTCCGTCGCGGCGCTCGCCGTGCTCACCGTGCTCATGGCGGCGGCCGGCCGCGTCGCGGCGCAGGCGCCGGAGCGCGGCGCCGACGGCATGCCCACGCTGACCGTGTCCGGCAGCGGCGAAGCGGCCGCCGATCCGGACCAGGCCGTCGTCAGGCTCGGCGTCGTCGCCGAGGCCGCCGAGGCCGCGGCAGCGCAGAACGACGTCAACGAGATCATGGCCCGCATACTCGACGCGGTCGCGGCGACGGGCGTGCCCGAAAGCTCGGTGCAGACGGAGGACCTTTCGCTGAGCCCCGTGTACAGCGACTATCGGCCGAGGCCCGATCAGGCCGAGCCGGAGCCGCCGAGGATCACCGGCTATCGCGCGAGCAGCGTCGTCAGCGTCGAGGTCGACGAGCTGTCCGCCATAGGCGGCGTCGTGGACGCCGGCATCGAGGCGGGCGCCAACCAGCTGCAGGGGATCGAGTTCCGGCTGCGGGACGATACGGCGGCGACCGCGCGCGCGCTCGGCGACGCCGTCCGGGACGCCCGGGCACGCGCCGAGGCCATCGCCGGCGCGATGGGGCTCGATCTCGAGGGCGTGCACGAGGTCGTCGCGGGCGACACCTACCAGCGGCCGCCGATCCCGTTCGGCGGCGCGCGCTTCGACATGGCGGAAGTCGCCGCGACGCCGGTGCGGCCCGGGCAGGTGGACTTGTCCGCAACCGTGACGGTTACCTATTACATCTCCGGCGGCGAGTGAGCCGGCCGCGCCTGGCCGGGCGCGCGTGCTATCTTGGGGCGGTGAACGCCAGCACGACGCCTCCCTGGCCGCCGCGGCCGGCGCTGTTCCTGGACGTGGACGGCACGCTCCTCGAGCTCGCCGATCATCCGAGCCGCGTCAGTGTATCCCCGCGTTTGCGAGGGCTGCTGCCGGAGCTGCCGAAAGCGACCGGCGGCGCCGTCGCGCTGATCAGCGGCCGGCGCATCGAGGACCTCGACCGAATCCTCGCGCCTCACTCTTACGTAGCGGCCGGCGTTCACGGCCTCGAACGCCGCGACGTTCGCGGCCGGCTGCTGACGAGCGGCGGCACACCTCAGTCGCTCGCGGAAGTGCGCGCGCTCGTCGACGAGTTCGTCGAGGCGCGCAGCGGCCTGTGGGTCGAAGACAAGGGGGCGGCGTTCGCCGTTCACTACAGGAGCCGCCCCGAGCTCGAGCCGGAGGTTCACTGCTTCGTCGGCGAGCTGCAGGACCGGCTGCCGCCGGACGTCGAGGTTCTTCTCGGGCACTCGGTGTTCGAGATCAAGGCGGGCGTCGTCAACAAGGGCAGCGCCATCACCGCGTTCATGGAAGAGCCGCCCTTCACGGGGCGGACACCCGTTTTCCTCGGCGACGACGTGACGGACGAGGCGGGCTTCGCCGCGGTCAACGAGCTCGGCGGCATTTCCGTCAAGGTAGGGTCGGGGCCGACGATCGCCCGCTGGCGTCTCGACGACGTCGAGGCGGTGCTCAGCTGGCTCGACGCGGCGGTGCGAAGCGGGGGGTAACGGCACGCGGTTCCCGGAAACCTCCCGCGTGACATAATGAATCGGTCGTTCGTGTATTTCGCTGGAGATCATGGGACGTTTAGTCGCCGTATCGAACAGAGTCGCGTTGCCGCGGGGCGGCAAGTCCGCCGGCGGTCTGGCCGTCGGGCTGATGGCCGCTTTCAAGGAGCAGGGCGGGTTGTGGTTCGGCTGGAGCGGCAGCACGACTCCGAAGGAGCCGGGTGAAACGAAGATCACGACGTCCGGCAGGATGCGCTTTGCGACCGTCGACCTCAACGAGCGCGAGCACGAAGCGTATTACAACGGCTTCAGCAACAACACGCTTTGGCCGCTGTTCCACTTCCTGCTGACGTTCTTCTCGTACAGCCGCCTCGAATACGAAGCCTATTGCCGTGTCAATCAGTTCTTCGCGCGGCGGCTCCTGGCGCTGCTCGAGCCCGACGACATCGTCTGGGTCCACGATTACCATCTGATCCCGCTCGCACGCGAGCTGCGGCGCGCCGGCGTGCGCCAGCCGATCGGCTTCTTCCTCCATGTTCCGTTCCCGAACTTCGACCTGCTGCGCGCGCTGCCGTGCTACGACGACCTGCTGGAGGCATTGACCGACTACGACGTCGTGGGTCTGCAGACCGAGCGGGACCTTTGGTCGTTTCATGAATGCCTGTCGCAGCCGCAGATCGGCGGCGAGGTGCTCGGCGAGGGCCGCGTGCGCGCTTTCGGCAGGGAGCTCTACGCCGGCGCGTTTCCGATCGGCGTGGACGCGGACCAGTGCCGGGCACTTGCGGCCGACAGCCCGGATCGTCCGCAGCTGGCGCGCATGCGCAGCAGCCTCGGCGACCGCAAGCTGATCATCGGCGTCGACAGGCTCGACT
>JAFGNC010000434.1 GCA_016927175.1 Gammaproteobacteria bacterium
CACGGCTCCCGCGGCTTCGTCGATAGAGCGAATCCTGCGGCGCGATCGCCGCGTGGCGGCGGTCGCGCTGGCCGTGCTGTGCGCGCTGGCCTGGACCTACCTGCTCGCGGGCGCCGGCATGGGCATGTCGCTGGCGGACGCCGCCGCGTTCTCGCTGTTCCCGCACGAGCGCGCGATGAGCGGCACGCCGGACGCGATGGCGGAGCCTCGCTGGTCCGCGGCCTATGCGGCGCTGACGGCGGCGATGTGGTGGGTCATGATGATCGCGATGATGACGCCGAGCGCCGCGCCGATGATACTGCTGCAGGCGCGCGTCGCCCGCCACGCCCAGGCGACCGGCAAGGATCCCGACGGCGGCCTGAACCAGAGCGCACTGTTCGTCGCAGGGTATCTGCTGGTCTGGCTGGCCTTCGCCATTGCCGCGACGGCGCTCGAGTGGCTGCTCGAGGCCGCGGGCTGGGTGTCGGCCATGATGATGTCCTCGGTCAGCGCGGGCTTCACGGCCGGCGTTCTGATCGCCGCCGGCGTTTACCAATTCACGCCGTTGAAGAACGCGTGCCTGCGGCAGTGCCGCGCGCCGTTCGCTTTTTTGACCCGGCACTGGCGGCCCGGCCGGCTCGGCGCGGCACGGCTCGGCATCCTGCACGGCGCATACTGCGTCGGCTGCTGCTGGGCATTGATGGCGCTGCTGTTCGTCGGCGGCGTCATGAATCCCGTCTGGATCGCCGCGCTCGCGGCGGTGGTGCTGCTCGAGAAGCTCGCCGGCGCGGGCGTTCTGATGTCGCGCCTGCTCGGGGCGCTGCTGATCGCGTGGGGGATCGCGGCGCTCGCGACGTGAGAATTCTGCCGCGGCCTGCCGCGCCGCACGCGCCGGTTCAGCCGCTGGTTCTTCAGGAAACTGGAGTTTTCGATCGACGCGCGCCGCCGCGTATCGGCATGGCGCTTGCTACCTCTCGTGCACGGTTAGAGCAAAGGAGGTCAATCATGAACGAAGCAAGCATTCTGACTCGTCCCCGCGTCGCGAAGCTGACCATGGCCTGCCTGACCGCGCTCGGAACCGCCGTCCCCTTCACCGTGCACGGCCAGGCGGACGATGCACAGGAGCGGCAACAGAGCCAGTCGGCTCAGCAGGACCCGGGTAGCTCCCGGAGCCAGTCGGCTCGGCAGGATCCGCAAAGCGGTCAGAATCAGAGCGCCCGCAGCGGCAACGGGGAGGACCCGAACAGCGAGTCCGCGAGCGCATCTTCCGACAGCGGCCAGGGCAGCGCGACGCAGAGCGACGCCTCCGCGGAGCAGCAGGACACGCAGGTCGCGCGCGCCGATTCCGACGTCAGTCCCTACACGCAGCCCGACGATACGTGGATCAGCATCAACGGCACGGTAGACTCCGTCAGCCCTGATGCGTTCATCCTCGATTACGGCGACGGCATCGTCACGGTGGAGATGGACGACGTCGACCGCGATGCAGAGGCGTATTCCCTGCTGCCCGGCGATCGAGTGGAGGTGAACGGGCTGATCGACGACGACTTTTTCGAGGCCACCTCGATCGAGGCGAGCAGCGTGTACATCGAGAAGATCGGCACCCGTTTCTATGCCAATTCACTCGACGAGGAGGATTTCTACACGGTGTCGATGGTGACCCCGATCGATCCGTCGCTGGTCGCCGTGCAGGGCACGGTGACCGAGGTCAGCGGCGACGATTTCACGATCGACACCGGAGCGCGCAGCGTACGGGTGGACGTCGAGGAGATGAGCTACGACCCGATGGACGAGGAGGGGTACCAGCGGATCGAGGAAGGCGATCTCGTCGTCGTGCACGGACAGATCGACAACGACTTCTTCACCGGTCGTGAGATCGAAGCCAATGCCGTGACGACGCTGATCGAGGAGCTCGGCTGACCGCGATTCCCGCGGCGGGCAGCGCGCGACGCCGCCCGCCGCTCCATCCGCTCGCGGCGCGGTTCGCGATTCTCCAAATCGAAAGCGGTCCCCGGAACCGCGTGCAGCGCGGTTCCGGCGGATCGCCTTGGCCTGCCTACGGCGATCCGCCGCTCTCTCGCAGCCCCGATTTCTGCGACAATTCGCGCGGGAGGACCAGACCATGAAATCGTTCCAGGCAAGGCTTGCGAGCGCCGCACTCAACTGCTCGGCCGCCATCGCGTTACTCACCGTCGTGCCACAGCCTGCCGGCGCCCAGCCCGGCGCCGCCCAGGCGGACGATGTCCCGGTCGAGGCCGCGCCGGTCGACGATGCCGCCCTGATCCGCGCCGCCGAATCCGGCGACGAATGGCTCACGATCGGCCGCGACTATGCCGAGACACGCTACAGCCCGCTCGAGGAGATCGGCACGGACACGGTCGAGCGGCTCGGCCTCGCCTGGTACTACGACACCGGCTCGCTGCGCGGGCTCGAAGCGACGCCGCTCGTCTCGAACGGCGTGCTGTACGCATCGACGAGCTGGAGCAACGTGTTTGCGGTCGACGCACGCACCGGCGAAGAGCTGTGGCGGTGGGACGCGAAAGCGGACCGCAAACGCGGCGCGCGGGCCTGCTGCGACGTCGTGAACCGCGGCCTCGCGCTCTATGAGGGTAAGGTCTTCGTCGGCGTCATCGACGGCCGACTCGCCGCACTCGACGCCGCGACGGGCGAAACGGTCTGGGACGTGCAGACGACGCCGGTAGACCAGCCCTACACGATCACCGGCGCGCCGCGCGTCGTCGACGGCCTCGTCGTGATCGGCAACGGCGGCGCCGAGCTCGGCGTCCGCGGGTTCGTATCGGCTTACGACGCCGACACCGGCGAGCTCGCGTGGCGCTTCTACACGGTGCCGGGCGACCCATCGAAGCCGTTCGAATCTCCTGCCCTCGCAGCGGCCGCGAAGACATGGACCGGCGAGTGGTGGAAGTACGGCGGCGGCGGAACGGCATGGGATGCATTCGCCTACGATCCCGAAGCGGGCCTCCTCTACGTCGGCACCGGCAACGGCTCGCCGTGGGACCGCAATGTCAGGAGTCCCGACGGCGGCGACAATCTGTACCTGTCGTCGATCCTCGCGCTCGACGCGGACACCGGAGAGCTCGTCTGGCACTACCAGACGACGCCGGGCGACACGTGGGACTACACGGCCGTGCAACAGCTGACGCTCGCGGAGCTGGAGATCGACGGGCGCGAGCGCAAAGTCATCATGCAGGCGCCGAAGAACGGCTTCTTCTACGTGCTGGACCGTCTGACGGGCGAGCTGCTGTCCGCCGACCCTTATACGAAGGTCACGTGGGCGTCCGGCGTCGACCTGCGGACGGGCCGCCCGATCGAGACGCCGCATGCGCGATACGGCGAGGCGCTGACGACGATTACGCCGGGGCCGAACGGCGGCCACAACTGGCAGCCGATGTCGTATAACCCCGATGCAGGCCTGCTCTACATTCCGGTGTCCGAGAACAGCTTCGCGTACGGCCACGACCCCGATTTCGAGTTCGTGCCGCGCGCGTGGAATCTCGGCATCGACCTCGCCTCGAGCTTCGGCGTCGACACCGGGGCGGAGTCGCTGCCGGAATCGGAGTACGGGCCCGGCACGGGCGAGTCGGTCGGCGTCGCGAGCTCGCTGCTCGCATGGGATCCCGTGGCACGGGAGCCGCGCTGGCGGGTGCTGCACCGGGACGAGACGGGCGGCGGCACGCTGACGACCGCCGGCAACCTCGTCTTCCAGGGCACCGACGCCGGCCGCTTCGTCGCCTACCGCGCCGACACCGGCGAGAAGCTGTGGGAGATGGATCTCGGCCACGGCATCATGGCCGCACCGAGCACGTATTTGCTGGACGGCAGGCAGTACGTCTCCGTGCTGTCCGGCATGGGCGGCGCGGGCGGGCTGTACGGCCGCAACCCGACCGGCCAGTACAAGGCAAGCGGCCGTCTCTGGACGTTCGCGCTCGATGCGGACGCGGATTTCGAGCCGGTGCGCGGCATCGAAAAACCGCCGCTGACCGCGATCCGGCACGACGCCGCGCCGGGACAGGTCGCCCGCGGCGCGGAGCTTTACGGCGAGCGCTGCTCGATGTGCCACGGCATCAATGCCGTCAGCGGCGGCACGATCGCGGACCTGCGCTACGCGACGCCGGAAACGTACGAAGCCTTCGACCGGATCGTGCGTCAGGGCGCGTACGAAGGCCTCGGCATGCCGGCTTTCAGCTGGTTCACCGAGGAGGACACGGACGCGTTGCGCAGCTTCCTGCTGACGCGGCGCGAGGCGCTGATGCGCGAGCAGCCCGACTGACGCGCGGCCTCAAGTTTGCGGCGGCCCGGCCGATAAGTCCCCCGTCATGGACTTGTCGAGGGATGCATGATGGCAATTGCCGCCGATTCGGTGGCTCCTGGCTTCGTCGAGCAGGTCGTCGCCGAGATCGAGGAAGACAAGCTCGAGCTGCCCGGTTTTCCGGAAGCCGTGCTGCGCATTCAGCGCACGCTCCAGTCTCCCGATGCGAGCGTCGACGACGTCGTCAAGCTGCTGAGCTCCGAGCCCGCGCTGGCCGCGCAGGCCCTGCGTATCGCAAACTCCGTCGCGTTCCGCCGCCGCGACGGCGACATCACGGACCTGCGTGGAGCCGTGAACCGCATCGGATTCAACCTGGTGCGCACGATCGCCGTCGCCTTCGCGATTCAGCAGCTGCGCCTGCGCGAGACGTACTCGCAGGAGGCGCGCGCCGAGATCGCCTCGATCTGGCGGGACAGCCTGAGCACCGCTTCGATCTGCTTCGTGCTGGCGCGCCACTGTACTCAGCTGAACGCGGATCAGGCGCTGCTGGCGGGCCTGCTGCACGTGCTGGGCCGGCTGTACCTGGTCATGCGGGCCGAGAGCGGCGACGCGCCGGCCGGCGACGAGGCGCTCGGCGCCGCGCTCGCGTGGCATGCCGAGATCGGCAAGGCGATCCTCGCCGGCTGGGGCCTGTCGGAAAGCCTGCAGAGCGCGATCGAGCATCAGGACGACGTCGACTATGAAGCCGAGGCGGTCTCGCTGACCGACGTGCTGATCGCGGCGAAGCTGCTCGACGCCGACGCCGGGGCGGACGCGGCGGATTTCCCGGTGCTTCAGCGCCTGACCGCGGTCAGAGGCAGGAACCCGGTGGACGTGCTGACGGAACGGGCGGAGGAGATCCGCGAGCTGCGCAGCTCGCTCGGAGCGTAACAGGCGCGCCTGGTCTTCGCGCAGGACCAAGGCTCTATAATCGCCGGCTCCTGTACCGGAGCATTGCCCATGAGCGCGTCTTCCTCCTCGGCCGATCTCGCACTGAAGCAAATCGAACGCAGCCCGTTGTTTCAGGGCGCCGTGATCTCGATCATCGTGCTGTCCGCGATCACGATCGGCGCGAAGACCTACGACCTGCCGCCGGTCGCGAGCGGCATACTGTCCGGGCTCGACGTCGCGATCACCGTGTTCTTCCTCGTCGAGCTGCTGCTGCGGTTCAGCGCCTGCGACGACCGCAAGCGCTTCCTGCTCGACGGCTGGAACCTGTTCGACACGATCGTCGTGCTCGGCAGCCTGATCCCGATGCAGTATGCGGACGCGGTGCTGATGGGGCGCCTGCTGCGCGTATTCCGCGTGCTGAGGCTCGTCTCCGTGATTCCGCAGCTGCGCTCGCTGATCAACGCGCTGCTGAAGGCGATCCCGCCCATGGCGTACATCGCGCTGCTGATGTTCATCATTTTCTACATCTACGGGGCCATCGGCTCGCTCGTCTTCGGCGGCATCAACGAGGAGCTGTGGGGCGACGTCACGATCTCGATGCTGACGCTGTTCCGCGTCGTCACGTTCGAGGACTGGACCGACGTGATGTACGAAACCATGGCCGTCTACCCGCTCAGCTGGGTGTTCTATGTCAGCTTCATTTTCCTGACGGCTTTCGTGTTTTTGAACATGATGGTCGGAGCGATCCTTGAGGTCATGACGGCGGAGCACCGCGCCTCGTCCGCGGACGAGGCGAGCCGAGAGCGGCACGACATGGCGGAGCAGATCGACCGGATGCAGCGCCAGCTCGACGAGATGCACGCGCTGCTGCGGCAGCGGCACTGAGCCGGCATGCGTGCGACGCGGCAGGCATCGTCCGCTGCCGGCGCGCGCATCGGCCGCCGGCGCGCTACACTGATCGGCGTATCACCACCAACGGTAGGACTCGAGGGGGTTCCGATGAAGACGTCGTCACTGGTGCTCGGCGCGGCCGTTGCCGCACTCGTCTCGCACGCGGCCTGGACACAGGAAGCTCATCCGGACATGAGCTTTTTCATCACCAGCGAGGGGCCGGGCGACGGCGCGAATCTCGGCGGGCTCGAAGGCGCCGATGAGCACTGCCAGCAGCTGGCCGAGTCCGTCGGAGCCGGCGGCAAGACGTGGCGGGCATACCTCAGCGCGACGGCGGCGGACGTCGAGCCTGCCGTCAATGCGCGCGACCGTATCGGCGACGGCCCGTGGTACAACGCGGAAGGCGAGAGGGTCGCCGAAAGCGTCGACGACCTGCACAGCGAGAACAACAACCTCGGCAAACAGACATCGCTCAGCGAGAAGGGCGAGCAGATCAACGGCCGGGGCGACTCGCCGAACATGCACGACATCCTGACCGGCTCGCAGGCGGACGGCACCGTATCCGCCGAAGGCAACACCTGCTCCAACTGGACCAGCAGCGCTTCCGACGGCAGCGCCGAGGTCGGACATCACGACCGCCAGGGCGGCGGTCCGGACCCGACCTCGTGGAACTCGGCGCATCCGTCCCGCGGCTGCGGCCAGGCGGATCTGCAGGGCACCGGCGGCAACGGCCTGTTTTACTGCTTCGCGATCGACTGACGCGGCGGCGCGCCGGTCGGACGGAACGCCGGCCGGCGCCGCCTCCTCCGCCCGCCCGCGGCCGCTCCGGCCGCCCGGGCCGCCCCGCCGCCCCGGACCGCCCCGCCGCCCCGGCCGCCCCGGCCTCCGATCCTCAGCGGGCCGTGATCCCCTCGAGCAGGTGCTCGGCCATCCGGCGCGCCAGCGTCTCGGGATCGGCGTTCTCCCCGCCGCGCCGGCCGAGCTTCCCGGTGCTGACGAGCATCGCGAGGCCGTGCACCAAGGACCACGCCGTCGACGCGAGCTCGAGGGGCGGCCGCTCCACGTACAGCCCCGCGCGGATGCCGTTGCCGATGATGTCCAGCAGGCCCTGAAACGCCTGCTGCGCCGTCTCCTGCAGCGTCCCTGACGATGCCGCGTCCTCGGGCAGCGCACCCCCGAACATCAGGTGGTTCATCTCCGGGCTCGACGTGGCCAGCCTGACATAGGCGGCGGCCGACTCCACGAGCTGCCGCCGCGGATCTTCGGGGTAGGCGTCGATGACCCCGTACATCGCGTCCCGCAGGCGGGCGAAGCCGATTTCCGCCAGCGCGGCGAGCAGCGACTGCTTGTCCTGGAAATGCCGGTAAGGCGCGGTGTGGCTGACGCCGGCCTCCTTGGCCACGGCACGCAGGCTGACGCCCGTGACGCCGTTCTCGCCGAGCAGCCGTTCCGCGGCATCGAGCAGGGCCGCGCGCAGATTGCCGTGGTGATACGTCTCTTTCGCCATGCCTGCATGGTCGCATATCCATGTTGACAGTGTAAACATGCCGCGGCAGGATGGCGTCCTGATGTTTCCACTGTCAACTTTGGCCAATGGAGGCGCTTCATGGACTACGAAACTGCTTTTCGCCTCGCGAACCTGCTTGCCGTAGCCGGCTGGGCGGTCCTGCTCCTCGCCCCGCAGCGCGCACGGCTGCTCAGATCGGTGCCGGCTTGCGTGATCCCCGCCGTCCTGAGCGCCGGCTACTTCGTGCTGGTCGCCGTCCATTTCGCCGGCGCCGAAGGCGGGTTCTCGAGCCTCGCGGACGTCGGCCGACTCTTCGCCAGCGAGCCGGTTCGGCTCGCCGGCTGGCTGCACTACCTGGCGTTCGATCTGTTCGTCGGCGCCTGGATCGCGCGCAGAGCCGACCGGCTCGGCGTCTCCAGAGTCATTCAGGCGCCGATCCTGATCGCCACCTTTCTGTTCGGCCCCGTCGGCCTGCTCGTCTTCCTGTCCTTGCAGTCGTTGATCGGCGTCCGCCGTTTGGGAGTTGCATCATGAGTACCGCCACCCTCGATCTCGGCCATCGGCCGTTGTCCCTGACCTTGCCGCCCGTCGAAGAAGCGCGTCCGTGGCGCGACGTGACCGTCGTCTTCGCCGTGTTGTTCGTCATCACGCTCGGCGCCTGGTCGCTCGACGAACGCGAGCTGAACGGCATCTCCGTCTGGATCAAGCCGCTGAAGTTCCAGCTGTCGCTGGCGCTGCACTTCGCGACGCTCGCCCTTCTGGCGCGCCTCGCGCCGGAACCGTTTCGCCGCGGTCGGATCTTCGGCTGGATCGTGATCTCGAGCGTCGCCGCGGGCCTGTTCGAGATCTTCTACATCATGCTGCAGGCGGGCCGCGGCAGGACGTCGCACTTCAACGACGAGACCGCCGTCGAGCTCGTCATGTATGCGCTGATGGGAATCGGCTCGCTCGTGCTCGTCGCGGCGCCGCTGATCATGGGCGCGGCGCTGCTCCGGCATCCCGGAGCGCGCGTGCGCCGCGAGCCGATGCGGCTCGGCGCGGGGCTCGGACTCGTTCTCTCCGCGCTCGCGACGGTGATCGTCGCCGGATACCTGTCGACCCACGGCGGGCACTGGGTCGGCGGCGTGCCGAGCGATGCGGGCGGACTGCCGGTGTTCGGCTGGTCGCAGCAGGGGGGTGACCTGCGCGTGGCGCACTTCTTCGCGACGCACGCGATGCAGGTGCTGCCGCTGGTCGGGTATGCGCTGCGAAACCACGGCCCGCGAGGCGCGCGTCTCGTCGCCGCCGCAGGCGGGCTTTACGCTGCGCTGACGGCGGCGACGTTCGTCCAGGCGCTGCTCGGGCAGCCGTTCATCGCACTGACGAACCCATGAGACGGAACCCGTGAGACGGGATTCATGAGACGGGATTCATGAGACGGG
>JAFGNC010000435.1 GCA_016927175.1 Gammaproteobacteria bacterium
ACGATGAAGGCCATTCTGCTTGCCGGCGCCCTGAGTCTGACCGCGGTCTCCGCGCTCGCAGCGCCCGTCACGTACAAGATGGATCCCGGTCACACCTATCCGAGCTTCGAGGCCGACCACATGGGCGGCGTGTCCAAGTGGCGGGGCAAGATCAACTCCACGTCAGGCTCCGTCACGCTAGACAAGGAGGCGCAGACGGGATCGGTGGAGGTCACGATGGACATGACATCGATCGATTTCGGTCACGACGGGCTGAACGAACATGCGAAGAGTGAGGACATGTTCAACGTGGCCGAGCATCCGACCGCGACGTACAACGGAGAGCTCGTGGAGTGGCAGGACGGCGCGCCGACGGCGGTGGACGGCATGCTGACGCTGCACGGCGTGAGCCAGCCCGTCAGGCTGACGCTCAACAGCTTCAAGTGCCAGCCGCACCCGCAACGAGGCCGCGAAGTCTGCGGCGCCGACGCGGAAGCGGAAATCGACCGCTCGGACTTCGGAGTCGACTTCGGTCAGGCTTTCGGGTTCGATATGGGCGTCAACCTGCGCATTCAGGTCGAGGCGCTCGCACTGCCCGAATGAGCGGATCCGTTCCGCTGCGTAAGCTCGCGGGCGGCTAAGACGCCCGCGAGCTGCCCTGCCGGCGGGAGGCCCGGCCGCTCGCGAGCTGTCCTGCCGGCGGGAGGCCCGGCCGCTCGCGAGCTGTCCTGCCGGCGGGAGGCCCGGACGCCTGCGATTTCCTGCCGGCGCCGCCCCTGTTCCCGTCCGCCGACCCCGCCCCTCCGGCCCTGATCGCCGCGGTTCCGTCCGCCTCGAATGCGGCCGCGCAGGGCCGCCGCCGGCGCATCGCGCGAGCACGGCCGCCGCGGGCTGCGCCGCGCGTGGCCATACACATCCGCCGGAAACGAACCGATAATGTCCGCGCTGTCCCAGGGAGGAGAGGAGCGTTCGATGCCGTTGAGCCCGGAAGAGCTCGAAGAGCTTCAGGAAGCGTTCGAGTACAACGATGCCAACGACGACGGCCGGATCGAGTTCGTCGAGTTCATGAACATGCTGAACGCGCTCGAGGCGGACGTCGACACCGACGAAGCGCGAGTCGGCTTCGAGGAGGTCGACACCGACGACGACGGGTCGATCAGCTTGGACGAATTCATCGCGTGGTGGAGCGAGGAGTAGCGCGCCTGCAGCGCGCGGGCGTCCAAAAAGGTCGTCTAAAAGGGGTCGTCTAAAAGGGGTCAGGGCCCTTTTCACGTCAGCGTCTAAAAGGGGCCAGGGCCCTTTTCACGTCAAAAAGGGGTCAGGGCCCTTTTTGCGCGGAAAAGGGCCCTGACCCCTTTTCATGCGGAAAAGGGCCCTGACCCCTTTTCGAACTGCTTTATGGGACAGCAGTGGGCCTGACCCCTTTTCGGACTTTTCGAACTATCGGCCCCCTTGCCGACTTTGGCGGCGGCGACAGCGTACGCCGAGGGGCTGCCCCTTGGTTCAGCGCGCGGCGGCCGTTGCCGTCTCCTCGCGCGCGGCGAGCCACGCCGTCAGCAGTCGTATCTGCGTCGCGTCGAGCCGGGCACCGAAGGCCGGCATCTCGCCGCTGCGTCCGCCCGCGATGGTCCTCGCGATCTGGTCGCGGCCGCCGCCGTACAGCCATACGTCGTCGTTCAGCGCCGGGGCGCCGAGCAGCGCATTGCCGGCGCCGGCCGGGCCGTGGCAGGCCGAGCACAGCGCCTGGAAGCGCGCTCCGGCTTCCGCGTGCTCGGGCGCGTCGCCGCGGCCCGCCGACAGCGCGACGACGTATCCCGCGACGGCCTCGACGCCGTCGTCGCCGAGGGCGGACTGCCACGGCGGCATCACGGCCCTGCGCCCGCCGGCGATCGTCTGCTGAACGGCGGCGGCGTCACCGCCCCACTGCCACTCGCCGTCCCGCAGATCCGGAAAAAGCCCGGCCTGACCGCCGGCATCGGCGCCGTGGCACGCCGCGCAATGCACCATGAACACGCTGCGGGCGGCGCGCATCGCTGCCGCGTCACTCCGCAGCACGGCGACGTCGGCGGCCGCGATGCGCTCGCGCTCGGCGCCGAAGCGCTCGTCGTAATGCGCCGCGCTGCTCTCGATCTCGTGCCCCTGCGACCAGTGCAGAACCCCCGCGAACTTGCCGAGACCCGGATAAAGGATCAGGTAGACGACGGACACGATCATCGTCGAGAAGATCAGCCAGAACCACCACATCGGCGCAGGCGTCGTGCCTTCCTTCAGCGTCTCGTCCCAGGTATGGGCCGCGATCTCCTCGGCGTCGTCGGGGCCGAAGTAGACGTTGGCCACGAGCCAGCCGAGCGCGATCAGCGTCGTGACGGTGAGCACGACGATCCAGCCGCCCCAGAAATCGCTCGGCATGTCAGCCATCGGAACGCTCGTGCGCGTCGTCGGCCCCGGTCTCCCCGGCGAATGGCGCGTCGTCGAGCGGGATGCGCGCGATCGCGTCGATCCGCTCGTCCTTGGCGCGAACCGAGAACCAGACGACCATCACCGTCATGAAAGCCATGACGAGCATGTCGCCGACGAAGATGACGTAGGTCACAACCCCTCCTCCCGCGTCCTGGTGCGGCCGAGCGACTGCAGGTATGCGATCAGCGCGTCGAGCTCCGTCTTGCCGTCGACGGCTCCCGGCGCCGCCGCGATTTCCTCGTCGCTGTACGGGTGGCCGAGACGCTGCAGCGCGCCGAGCCGCCTGGTGATGCTGCCGTCGCGGTCGGCCGCGCTCTGCGCGAGCCACGGATATGCCGGCATGATCGATTCCGGAACGACGTCCCGGGGATTGCGCATGTGCACCCGATGCCAGTCGTCCGTGTACTTGCCGCCGATGCGGTGCAGATCGGGCCCGGTTCGCTTCGATCCCCACAGGAACGGACGGTCGTAGACGAACTCCTCGGCGCGCGAGTACGGGCCGTAGCGCCTGACCTCGGCGAGCAGCGGCCGGATCTGCTGCGAGTGGCAGGACGAGCAGGACTCGCGGATGTAGACGTCCCGGCCGAGAAGCTGCAGCGGCGTGTACGGCGCCAGCTGCTCCGCCGGAGTGCTGAGCGAGTCCTGAAAGATGCTCGGCACGATCTGCACCAGGCCGCCGATCGACGACACGACCAGAATCCCGAAGATCAACAGCCCGGAGTTGCGCTCGATGCGCTTGTGCAATGCGAGCAGATTCATCAGCGCGTCTCCAGGGCCAGCGCCGCGGGCGCGGCGTCGGCCGCTCTCTCGACGCCGGTGAAGGTGCGCCACAGGTTAACGGCCATCAGCACCGCTCCGCCGAGGAACAGCAGCCCGCCGAGAAGCCGCAGACCGTAATACGGCGCCATCGCCGCCATGACCTCGTTGAAGCCGTACTGGACCTCGCCGAGCTCGTCGAGGCTGAGCCACAGCAGCGACTGCGTCACGCCCGCGCCCCACATGGCGAGCACATAGAGCATCACCCCGGTCAGCGCGAGCCAGAAATGGACGTTGGCGAGACGGGGGCTCGCCAGCGGCCGCCCGGCGAGCTTCGGCACCAGATAGTAGAACGTGCCGAAAGTGATCAGCGCGTTCCAGCCGAGCGCGCCGGAGTGCACGTGCCCGACCGTCCACTCGGTGAAGTGGCTCATGACGTTGACGCTGCGGATCGCCATCATCGGGCCCTCGAACGTCGCGAGCCCGTAGAACGCGAGCGACAGCACGATGAACTTCAGCGCGGGATCCGTGCGCAGCCGCCGCCACGCGCCGCTTACCGTCATGATGCCGTTGATCATCGTCGCCCACGACGGCGCGAGGAGGATCAGGCTCATGACCATCGCGAGCGACTGCACCCACTCCGGCACCGCGTTGTAGTGCAGGTGATGCGGACCCGCCCAGATGTAGCTGTACACGAACGCCCAGAAAGCGACGATCGAAAGCCGGTAGCTCCAGATCGGCCGCTCGGCCTGTTTCGGCAGGAAGTAGTACAGCATGCCGAGAAAACCCCCGGTGAGCAGGAACCCGACCGCGTTATGCCCGTACCACCACTGTACGATCGCGTCCTGAGCACCGGGGTATAGCGAGTAGGATTTCGTCAGCGTCGCCGGCAGGGCGAGGCTGTTCACGACGTGCAGCATCGTGACGACGATGATCAGCGCGCCGTAGAACCAGTTCGAGATGTAGATTGGCGCCATTTTGCGCCGCGCGATCGTGCCGAAGAAGACGACGCCGTAGGCGACCCACACTACGGCGATCGCGACGTCGAACGGCCACTCGAGCTCCGCGTACTCCTTCGACGCGTTGACGCCGGCGAGCAGCGACAGGCCGCCGAGCACCATGATCGCCTGCCACCCGTAGAACACGAACCACGCGAGGCGCGGCGCGAACAGCCCCACGTGCGACGTCCGCTGCACGCTGTAGAACGACGTCGCGATCAGCGCCGAGACCCCGAACCCGAAAATCACGGCCGTCGTGTGCAGCGTGCGCAGACGGCCGAACGACAGCCACGGCAGGTCGAGGTTCAGGCCCGGCCATACGAGCTCGGCCGCGGCGTAGACGCCGGCGCTCATGCCGACGATCGCCCACGCGACCGCGCAGGCGGTGAACAGCGTGACGATCCGGTCGTCGTATCGCGCGGGGCGGGCCTGTGCCTCTGTTGCCGCTCCTGCCGTGTCTTCCATCGTCACCTACTTCATGCTCCGGTCATTGGGCCGATGCCGCGGCTCCAGAGCACGACGGTCACGCCGAGAAGGCCGACCCACGCGACGAGCAGATACGCGATCAGCGCGGAAGCCATCAGCATGCCTCGCCCCTGATCCGTCTCGAGCACTACCGGAAGCCCTCTGTAGAGCAAATACATACTCCAGATCAGCACCGGCACGAGCACGACGACGTTCAGGAACGCGTGCGGGTACATGTGCACGATGCTGCCGACGGCGAGCGGCGCGCCGACGATCGTGATCAGCGCGAGATGCGGCCCGAAAGCCTGCTTCGCGCCGTAAGTCCCGGCCATCCACCTCGAGATGAACGCCGTGCTGAACAGCCCGAAGACGAGCAGCGCGAAGTACGCGACGCTGATCCCGAGCATGGCCCGGCGCGTCAGCTCGATCGGCTCGACGCCGAGGTGCCAGCCGAAAGCCGATGTGCCGATGTAGGCGAACAGCGGCGGGCAAAGCAGCAGCCACAGCGCCATCCCGAAGAAAATCCTTGCCGCGCTGGGGGTTTCGTCGCGCCACCGCGCGAACACGGCGGATGGCGTCAGCAGCACGTGCAGCAGGGTGATGCGGGCGGCCGTCATGGAGTCATGCCGCCTCGTTGTCGAGCACCAGCACGCCGGCCGCCGTATTCGACACGGGCACGTGATAGTGGCTGTGGACCTTGGACACGTGCCCGCCGAGCGCGCCGCGCGCCACGAGCCACATGATCAGCTCCACACCCTGCGAGCCCGCCAGCCTGACGAGGTCGCGTATCGTGTAGCGGGTCAACGCCTCCGGCTCGGTCGCGATCCTGTCGAGGCACAGCAGGTCGAATTCCCGGTTGATGAAGCCCGCGCGCCGACCGTCGAGCTGATGCGACAGACCGCCGGTCGCGATCACGACCACGCCGATGTCCTCGGGCCAGGACGCGATCCCGCGGCCGACCGCGCGGCCGAGCGCGAAGCAGCGCGCCGGCGTCGGCAGCGGATGCTGCACGGTATTGACCGAAATCGGCACGACGGGCGGCCGCCGCTCCGGCTCCGGCCACAGCAGCGACATCGGGACGGTGAACGCGTGATCGACGAGCATCTCCTGGCACGTCGTCATGTCGAACTCGTCCGCCACCAGCGATTCGGCCAGGTGCCACGACAGCTCGGGGCAGCCCGCGTAAGGCCCGAGCGTCGGAAGCCCCCAGCCCTCGTCCGCGTTGCGGTACTCGGGGGCCGCGCCGATCGCGAACGTCGGCATCTTGTCCAGGAAGAAATTGAGCCCGTGGTCGTTATAGACGATCACGGCCGCATCCGGCCTGACGGCGTCGAGCCATTCACGCACGGGCGGGTATCCGTCGAAAAACGGCTTCCAGTACGGCTCGCCCTGCCTGCCTTTCGCGATCGCGGCGCCGATGGCGGGTATATGGGACGTATAGATGCCGCCGAGAATCCGCGCCATGGTTCAGCCTCCCGCGGCCGCGAGCTTCGCCCTGAAGGCCTCGACGGTGACGCCGGTCTGCTGCGCGCCGATGTCCTGCACGTCGAGACCGAAGATGCCCGCGAACTTGGCGAGGTAGTAGATGTTGCCGCCCGCCTCGAGCAACGCGAGCACGTCGCGCCGCCTGATCGCGTCGCGCTGCCGCGCGTCGAGCCCGTAGAGCTCGCAATAGGCGTCTTCGTCCGCAAGAAAGGCTGCGCGATTGCGGGCTTCGTTGAACGAGTAGCACATCTTGTTCAGCGCGTAGCCTCTCATCGCAAGCGCGCCGTCGAAGATGAACGTGCCGGGAATTTCTTGTTCTGCGTTGGCGAGAGCTGCGTTCATGTCGTGCCGCCGGTGACTTCGCGAAGAAGTCTAGCGACGCAACATTTGCAAAGGCTCTGTGGAATGTACGTACCGCGAATGCGACTCGTACGAATCCGGCGTGACGAGCGCACGCTGCGTGCCGTGGGACGCGCCGGTCAGGTCTCCGCGTCGCCGCGCCGCCGCACGCGCACTCCGTCCTCGAGCCGCTCGCCGGGATACAGCACCACCTCGTCGCCGGCCGCGAGACCCGCCAGGACCTCGGCGCTGTTGCCGTTGTCGCGGCCGACCTCGACCGGCGTCAGCACCGCCCTGTCGTCGACGACGCGGAAGACGGCCCAGCTCGAGCCGCTGCGAAACAGCGCCGCGACCGGCGCCCTGATCACGTCGTCGCGCTGCCACGTCACGATGGCTGCCTCGACCCGATAGCCGTGCCCGAGCGCGGACCACTCCTCCGGCGGCCCGGTGAAATCGACGATGACGTTGACGCGCTGCTCCTCGACTCCGAGAGCGGAAACTTTCATGAAACCGTAGGGCTCGACCAAACGCACGCGGCCGAGCAGCGGCTCCGCGGCGCGCCCCCAGTTCTCGATCAGCACGTCGGCGCCCGGGCTCACCTGCACGGCGTCCGTCGACAGCAGCTCGACGACGACCTCGAGGTTCGACGGGTCGCCGAGCGTCATGATCTCGGCGCCGGCCGAGATCACGTTCTCGCTCTCCTGCGCGACGCGCAGCACGCGTCCCGACACCGGCGCCAAAACCTCGACCGTTGCGCTCGCGCCGCCCGCTTTCGGCGCCGGCTGCTCGATCCTCGCCCGCGCCGCCGCAAGCTCCGCCTCGCGGATCCGCACGCTGTCGCGCGCCGCCGCCGCGGCGCTCTCGGCCACGCTGAGCTCGAGCTCCGCGCGGTCCAGCGCCTCGGCGGAGATCAGATCCCTCGAACGCAGCTCCCGGACCCGCTCGAGGTCGGCCCGCGCGAAGCCCAGCTGGGCCTCGGCGCGCTCGGCTTCCGCGCGCGCGGCGGACACCGCAGCCTCGGCCGACTCGGCCGCGGCCCGCGCCTCCTCCTGCGCGCGCTCGTCCAGAAACGGAGGCGGCGCCGGCAGGATCCGCGCAACCGTGTCGCCCTCGTGCGCGTAGTCGCCGGGCTTGTAGTCGACCCGCAGCAGGCGGCCGGCGACCGGCGCCGACACGACGTACTCGTTGCGCACGCGCGTGCGGCCCTCGTCGCTGACCGTCACCCGCATCGGACCGCGCTCGATCCGCGCCACGTCGACCGGGATCGGCTGCGGCCGGAACGCGAACGCGAGCAGCACGGCGACCACCACGGCGGCGCCGATCCAGAATACGGTGCGGAAATTGACTTTCATGCTGCCCCTTCGCCCGAGACGTGTGCCGCCGCGCCTTGCTCCGCCCTAGTCCCTGCTCTTCAGGACTTCGACGAGATCCATGTGATCGAGCTGCCGCCGGACCAGCAGCCCCGACACCGCCGTCACGACGATGACGACGAGCCCGGCGTAACCATAAGTTCCAGGATGAATAATAAACGGGAGGCGGAACAAGTCCGAGCTCATCGCCTGCGCCAGCGACCATGCGAGAGCCGTGCCGAGCCCCGCGCCCACCGGCAGCGCGAGCAGCGTCAGGAACGCGATCTCCCCTAGCAGGATGTACGA
>JAFGNC010000436.1 GCA_016927175.1 Gammaproteobacteria bacterium
GCCGATGTCGACGATGCGCGGTTTCCCGTCCGGTTCGTCGACCTCGATCCGGAAGGGACCGACTACCGCGAAGTCGTCGAAGAAGTCGCCGAGCTGACCTGCTTCGCCGCTCGGGTACGGCAGCTTCGGTGAAGCGGGTGCGCCGCGGCCGACGCTGACGAGCGCCTCGTCGGACACCGGCTGCGGTGCCGCCGCCGGACCTGGCAGGAACGCAGACACGAACAGGCACGTCGACAAAACGCTCGATCTCATCAGGTCCCCCCTTGTGCGCCGTCGGCGCTCTCGATGTTGACAGATTCCCGAGCGCGAGGTCGAGCGCGTGCCTGCACTCGGAGCGGTTTCTCGGGCGCAGCCGGACGAGGCCCCTGACGGCGGTATCACCGCGTTCGAACATGCTTACCGCGTCCGGATCGAAGTCTTCGGCATGCGCTCGCAAGCGAAGTCGCGTCCCGGGCGCTGGTGGGGAAAGACCGCCCCGCGTATAGGCTCTTCATCCCATTTTCTGTCGAGGCGCCGGCGGCTAGGCTCATCTGTTCAGTTTCATCTCGATCGGCGTGTAGCTCCAGAGATCGCCAAGGAGGGACCCATGAGTCATACGCACGCCCCCGTCTTCAGCCTGCTCGTCGCCGCGGTCCTCGCGGCGGGATGCGAATCGGGCGACCAGCCCCTCACGCCGTTGGAGGAAAGGGCCGAGCTGCGCTTCATCCACGCGTCGCCGGACGCGCCCAGCGTGGACATCGTCGGGCCCGTTACTCCGCTGGTCGAGGATCTCGAGTACAAGAGCGCGAGCCCGGTGCTGTCCACGGCCGCCGGCACAACGACTCTCCGCGTAGACGCCGACGTGCCGGGAGGGCCGGTGGCGATCTTCGGTCCCGAGGATGTCGAGCTCGCCGCAGACACGGTACACAACGTCATCGCAATCGGCCGAGCCTCCGAAGTCGACGCGCTCGTTCTGACGGCACCCGCGGCTGCAGTGTCTGCCGATTCCGTGCGCGCTCAGGTCGTCCATGCGGCGCCGGATGCGCCGGCAGTCGACGTCTACGTGACGGCGCCCGATGCGGCGCTCGAGCAGGAAAATCCGCTTGGGAGTCTCGAGTTCGGCGAAGCGACGGATCCGGTGGAGGTTCCTGCCGGCGAATATCAGATCCGCGTCTCGGCAGCCGGCGATCCGGCGTCTGTCGTCTTCGACTCGGGCCCGGTGACGCTTCCCGGCGGGGCGGATCTCTTGATCGTCGCGGTGGAGAATACCGGGCCCGGCGATGCGCCGGTCAGCCTCGTCGTCGCCGACGATCGGGGCAGCTTCGAGATCCTCGACGTTGCGACGCCGGCCGAGGTGCGGGCAATCCACGCGTCCCCCGACGCACCGGCCGTCGACGTCATCGTGAACGACGACTTCGAGAACCCCGCGCTGGCTGACGTGACCTTCGGCACGGCGACCGACTATCACGCTCTGCCGCCCGGCACTTATAACGTCAAGGTCACTCCCGCGGGCAACCCCGGCGTGATCGCGATCGATGCGAATCTGGACCTTGCTGCAGGCACGCGCTACTCGGTTTACGCGGCCGACGTGCTGGCCTCGATCGCACCGTACGTTCTCGTCGACGACAACCGTCCGGTCGCTACCGAGGCGAAGGTACGCATCGTGCACCTCGCGCCGGGCGCAGGAGCAGTCGACATCTACGTGACCGAGCCGGGCGCCGATCTCGAGGCGGCGGCGCCGGCGTTCGCGAACGTCGCGTTCAGGGACGAGACGGGCTACGTGAGCCTCGCAGGCGGCGAATACGACGTCACGGTCACGCCGGCCGGCACGAAGGAACCGGCGATCGGACCGACGACGGTCGAGCTGTCCGACGGAGGCGTCTATACGGCCGCGGCGCGGGACGCCGAAGGCGGCGGTGCTCCTTTCGAGCTGATCCTGCTGGACGACTTCGTGGACGATTCCGAGCACTAAAGCGTCGATCGTCTCTATCTCGATCGTCTTCAACTCGACCGCGCGGCAGCTGCGCCCCGGAGCCGCGCGCCGACCTGCCACGCGTCTCCCCCTGGCGCGACCGATCTGCCCGAGATACTGCCGGCGCAGAGACTACAATGTAGTATAAATATGCGCGCCGTATGGTGGTTCGGACCAGAACTGCGCGGAATGCACCATAAGGTATACGATCTCATTAGCGAGAATTAGAGGAGATCGTCGAGTCGGGCGTGCTTTTTTCGCGCGGCCTCTGGGTCTTCCTCGAAGAAGCGCGACCTGGCACACGGCATGCTAGGCAGAAGCCGGTAATTCTGCGGTCGCTTCGGCGATCGACTACCGGCAGCGTCGAATTTTCTCCGGTCCTGAGGCGGGAACTGCACGGCGGAGGATCCTGTGAACGATAGCGTCCCGTGCTGCGGACGAGCGAGTCGTGAAGGTCTCGCTATCTGCAGACGGCCGAGGACCGGATGCCGGGTCGTGCTGGGGGCGGCCGCGATCCTGATCTCATGCTGCCCCTCGATCACATCGGGCCAGGGCGTCGGCGCGCTGCAGCGATCGGGTGAGACGCCGAGTGTCCCGCGCGTCGAGGGCGATTACACCATCGACGGCGTGCTGGACGAGGCGATCTGGTCCTCGGCGCTGACCTTCGACCTGCTGATCGAGACGAACCCGAGGGAGAATGCTCCGGCGCCCGTGCGCACGCACGGTTACGTCGTCGAGGACGGCACGACGCTGCTGGTCGCGTTCGACGCGAAGGACCCGAACCCGGAGCTGATCCGCGCGTATCTGCGCGACCGTGACACGGCCTACAACGATGACTTCGTCGGCATCGTCGTCGACACTTTCGGCGACGAGCGTCGCGCGTTCGAATTCTTCGTGAATCCGCTCGGCGTGCAGATGGACCTGATTCAGGACGACGTGAACGGCCGCGAGGACGACTCGTGGGACGCGATCTGGCACTCCGCCGGCCGCATCAACGACGGCGGCTACGTCGTGGAGATGGCGATTCCGTTCAGTCAGCTGCGGTTTCCTCGCGCGGGCACGGAGCAGACATGGAGCATCGACATGCTGCGGATCTATCCGCGGGAGAATCGCTCGCTGCTGTCGATCAGCCCGCGAGAGCGCGGCCGCAATTGCTATCTGTGCCAGCTGCCGAAGGTGCGCGGCTTCGAAGGCGCCGAGCCGGGAAAGGATCTGGAGGTGGTGCCCTCGCTCACGGCGTCACGGGTCGACGTGCGCGACGCGGATACCGGCGCATTCGAGCGGGGGGCCGTGGACGAGGAACTGGGCGTGACGGTCAGCTGGGGCATCACGCCGGATCTGACCGCGAACCTGGCGCTGAATCCCGATTTCTCGCAGGTCGAGGCGGACGTCGCGCAACTCGACGTCAATAACCAGTTCTCGCTGTTCTTCCCGGAAACGCGGCCGTTCTTTCTGGACGGGGCGGATACCTTCTCGACGCCGATCGACGCCGTCTTCACGCGCACGGTGGCCGACCCGGACTACGGCGCGAAGCTGACGGGGCGCAGCGACAAGCAGACCTTCGGGGTTTTCGCCGCGGAGGACGCGGTTACGAGTCTGCTCTTCCCGGGATCCCTGAGCTCCTCCAACGACACGCTCGAGGAGTCGAACCAGGCCATCGTCGGGCGCTACATCCGCAACTTCGGCAGCAACGCTTCCACTGTCGGTGCGCTGGTCACGTCCCGGACGGGCGACGACTATTCCAACGAAGTTGCAGGCGTCGACGGCACTTTCCGCGTGTCCGGCCGGCACATGCTGCGCTTCCAGTACCTCGGGTCCGAGACCGAGTATCCCGGCTCGCTCGATGCCGGCTTCGAGCAGCCCGTCGGCCCCTTCGACGGCGACGCCGCAAAGATCGGCTACGACTTCGACTCCCGGCAGTGGTGGGCGAATGCGAACTGGGACCGGGTCGATCCCGGCTTCCGCGCCGACTCCGGCTTCGTGACTCAGGTGGATTACGAGCGGAGCAGCGTCGGCTTCGGCCGGGTCTGGCACGGCGGCGACGACGACGTCTGGAATCGGCTCCGCGTCGGCATGAACGGCGGCCGAACGAAGGACACGAGCGGGCAGCTGCTGCAGCGCAACGTGCAGGCCTTCTTCTCGTTCAACGGCCCGCTTCAGTCGTACTTCGAGATCGGGCTCAATCGGCGCGAGCAGCTGTGGGACGGCCAGGTCTACGAGCGGGACGGCAGGTTCGTCTACGGCCAGTTCAGGCCGACGGGCTCGCTCTATTTCTCGCTGTCC